>JAFOMB010000019.1 GCA_017419065.1 Erysipelotrichaceae bacterium
ATAATCAATACGTATAAATCCTATAAAAATCGATATAACATGTCCGAAAGAAAACAGAACAGAGTATATCAAAGATCTCATCCGGAAAGACATGAGAAGCTCTTCAGAATAAACGCTGTACAGAACATAAGAAAAACACCTGTTATCAGGTGTTTTATGTACTCTGGTGGAGCTTACCGGGATCGAACCGGCGACCTATTGATTGCGAACCAATCGCTCTCCCAGCTGAGCTAAAGCCCCATGTGAATATATAATACCACAAAGTCTTAGGAAGGGGTAAATCGGTATTCACTTTGAGAGAAAAAATAATATAATAATAGTGGTCATAATAAGGAGGAAAACAAATATGGCAGTAAAAGTAGCAATCAACGGCTTCGGACGTATCGGAAGACTTGCTTTCCGTCAGATGTTCGCTGCTGAAGGTTACGAAGTTGTCGCTATCAACGATTTAACAGATCCGAAGATGCTGGCACACTTATTAAAGTATGACAGTGCACAGGGCAGATACGGACATGATGTCGTCGCAGGCGAACATTCCATCACAGTTGATGGCAAGGAAATCACTATCTATAAGGAAGCTGATGCAAACAACTTACCTTGGGGCGAACTCGGTGTCGATGTCGTCTTAGAATGCACAGGTTTCTATACAAGCAAGGCAAAAGCTTCTGCTCACATCAACGCAGGTGCTAAGAAGGTCGTCATCTCTGCTCCGGCAGGAAACGATCTCCCGACTATCGTTTACAACGTCAACCACAAAACATTAAAGCCGGAAGACACAGTTATCTCTGCTGCTTCCTGCACAACGAACTGCTTAGCTCCGATGGCTAAGGCATTAAACGACTATGCTCCGATCCAGTCCGGTATCATGACAACTGTTCATGCTTACACAGGTGACCAGATGTTACTTGATGGACCGCACAGAAAAGGCGATCTGAGAAGAGCTCGTGCTGCTGCCTGCTCCATCGTTCCGAACTCCACAGGTGCTGCTAAGGCTATCGGCTTAGTCATCCCTGAACTCAACGGCAAGCTCATCGGTTCCGCACAGAGAGTTCCGACTCCTACAGGATCCACGACGATCTTAGTCGCCGTTGTCAAGGGTCACGATGTTACCAAGGAAGGCATCAACGCTGCTATGAAGGCTGCTGAAAACGAATCCTTCGGTTACACCGAAGAACAGCTGGTTTCCAGCGATATCATCGGCGAAACTCATGGTTCCCTGTTCGATGCAACTCAGACCATGGTCTCCAAGATCGATGATGAAACTTACCAGGTCCAGGTCGTTTCCTGGTACGACAACGAGAACTCTTACACATCTCAGATGGTAAGAACGATCAAGTACTTAGCTACTCTCTAATCAGAATAACGAAGTATTATTATGACCACCGGGCAACCGGTGGTCTTTTTTTTGTGTTAGGATAAGAAAGATGAAAACACAGATACGGAATATCGTCTTCGATATGGGAAGAGTCATCATACAGTTTGACCCTGATCACTTCCTCGATAGAGCAGGCATCACTGATCTAAAGGACAGAAAGATCCTGAAGAAAGAGATCTATGAGTCACCGCTCTGGCCGATGATGGATGAGGGAAGACTGACAGAAGAGGAGATGATCGAAAAGGTGAGACCGGTATTGCCTGATCATCTGAAGAAGTATACAGAGGAACTCATCAAGGGATGGCCGTATCCCATTGAAATGATCGAGGGAATGGAAGACCTGGTGAAAGATCTCAAGGAAAAGAAATACGGTATTTACCTTCTCTCCAATGCGAGCTTCATGCAGAAGGAATACTGGAAAACAGTGCCGTGTTCTTCTCTGTTTGACGGGACGGTGGTCTCCGCCTATGAAGGGACGGTAAAACCGGACAGGAAGATCTATGAGATCCTCCTGTCCCGTTATGATCTGAAAGCGGAAGAGTGTCTCTTCATTGATGACAGAAAAGTCAATCTGGAAGGGGCAGAGGCACTCGGTTTCTCGGTATATCCGTTCGACGGCGATGCGGAGAAACTCCGGTCTTATCTGCAGACCGGCGGGATACTGTAAAAAACAGGCAGAGACCTGCTTTTGATAGAACGAAATAAGAGGTGCATTATGAAAAGAATCATGCTGAGCCTGCTTGCGCTGTTCCTGCTTCTTTGCACAGGCTGTTCCTCCTCCAAACCGGAAGAAGGGGAAAAGACACCGGAAGAAACGCCGGAAGAAGTGAAGCCGGAACAGGAGACAAAGGTAGAAACGGAAGAAGTCGTCTATGACGATAACGGCGTCAGGATCACGTACCTGGGATATGAAATACCGGGAGAAGACGTGGAATACGACAGTATGCTGGATATCCATCTTCGCATCGAAAAGACGGCAGATTCTGTCTCTTTCGGGATCGTGAGAATGGCTGCGGACGGCTGGCTTACCGGAAGTGATGATCTGATCACGATACGCACCGGCGAACTCACATCTGAGCCGTTAGACAGGACCTTGAAGATCCCGTCTTTGATCAGAGACTTCTATGGCACAGAGACAGTCAGTTCGGCAGACCTCCTGATCGCTGTAAAGCAGGGAGAGGTCAATGTTCTGGACAAAGTCCACATCCCGCTTTCTTCTGATCAGAATAAGAGCGCTGTCAGTTCTGTTACGAAGGGATACTATGATCCGAATATGCTGGTAGAACTGAACAATCCTTCCGATAAACTCGTCCGGGCTTTCTATCTCGTAAAGGCAAAGGATGACACCGGAAGAAAACTCTGCGACTTCAATCTGATGAGCGGAGAATACGCAGATGCCAGGATCGCATATACCTATGTCAGACCGGGTGCTTCTTCCATGCCGGCTGCCCTCCTGGAATTCAAATATAATTTCTGGGCTCCGGAAGACGATCTGAACAACTACGCCGATCCTTCCGAATACACCGTAGAATTCCTCTATGCTTCCGGCTATCAGAACAATGATATCAGCGAACAGGTCACTGTCACGGATATCGCCCGTGAGGGAGGTAATGACTCCAAGGTCAGCGCTTCTGTGGAATGGCCGGACAGCTATGCGAAGATTGCCGCATTGGGAACGCTCCTGCGCTATCAGAACGGCGAACTGAAGAGTGTCGATGCCGATTTCCCGAACAATCTCGACAAGTCTGATGAATACAATGACATCTTCTATTTTGATGCCTATGACAGCGACTACTCTAATGAGACTTACGAGGTCATCGTCAATTACGCATACGAAGTAAAATAAAATAAGACCATCGGAAGATGGTCTTATTTATCATTATTGTCTCCGAACATCTTCTTCAGATTGACATCGAACGGCGGTCTCACGATGCCTTTCTCGGTGATGATGCCGGAAAGAAGGGTATGGTCGGTCACGTCGAAGGAAGGATTGTAGCACTTGGTCTCCGGTAAGGCCATCGGCTTTTCATACCACATGGTCTTGATCTCATCCGGATCACGGAGTTCGATTTTGATGTCATCACCGGTCGGTGTATTCAGATCGATCGTAGAACTCGGGCCTAAGGAATAGACTGGGATCCCGTAGTGTTTCGCGATGATGGCGAGTCCCGATGAACCGATCTTATTGGCGACATCCCCATTGGCCGCAATACGGTCGCAGCCGAAGAAGACATAGTCCACCCAGCCGTTTTTCATGACGATGGAGGCCATATTGTCGCAGATAAGGGTGACATCCACCCCGGCTCTTTGAAGCTCATAGGAGGTCAGTCTCGCTCCCTGAAGCAATGGTCTTGTCTCATCCGCATAGACCCGGAAATCCAGTCCTCTCTCATTTCCCAGCAGCATAGGTCCGATAGCGGTACCGTAGCGGGACGTAGCCAGAGGCCCGGTATTGCAGTGGGTGATGATGCCGTCTCCCGGTTTTAGTAAGGATAATCCGTACTCGGAGATGGCCTTGCACATGGCGATGTCCTCTTCGTGGATGGCTACTGCTTCCTTTTTCAGTAAGGTCAGGATCGTCGGAATATCGGCATTCTCTTCGACGATCTTCTTCATCCTTCTTAAAGCCCAGGAGAGATTGACGGCTGTCGGTCTGGAAGAATTAAGATAGGCACCGACTTCCTCGTACTTCTTTTTGAATTCTTCATAGGAGAGATCTTTCCACTTCTTGGAGAAGATATACATACAGTAGCCCGCAAAGATCCCGATGGCTGGAGCTCCTCTGACCTGCAGGGTCTTGATGGCCTGATAGGCATCTTCTACCTTATCGATCGGCAGATAGACCAGTTCATTAGGGAGTTTTGTCTGATCGATGATGACGACAGTGCTGTCTTCATCGTTCAGTCTCACGTTGGCAGAATGGGTCACTTCATGTAATGCGTCCATAGTCTTCCCGTCCTTTTCTATATCTATTGTATCTCCTGCAGATACCAGGCGATGAGGTAATCTGTGACTTCACCATATGAGCGGATGCCGCTCTCCTGCGAGAAGGTCTTTAAATAGGTATCGTTGATATCATCACTGATCTCCTGCAGAGGAGAATCGTATCTCGAATAGGCATCTCTTGTATCTTTCCGGTCCAGGAAGATGAGCTGTACAGAAGGATCTTCTTTATGGGTCTCATAGAGTTCCAGGGCTTTCTCCTGGTCAGCCGCATAGAGAGAAGAGAAACAGTAACTGAAGGCGGAATAATAGCCACTGTATAAGAATCTTTCATCATTACTGCTGATGCAGGCGAGAAAGGCACAGAAGTTGGCTTCCTGTTCTGAGGCGATACCTAAACGGTGAGCGGCTTCGTGACACATCGTAAAAGGAAGAGGGAGAATGGGGACGTTGTATGGGACACCGGCTTCTCCGGTCACCGGCATGAACATCCCGATGATCCCGTTGTATAAGAGATACTCTCCGATCAGGGAGAACTTTTTAACAGGCCTGGAGGAGCCTTTGAATACCGGATATTTCTCAGAAAGATCCAGATAGGAGGAACCGGCAATGACGGAGAGTTCTTCAAAGTCCTGCCGCCGCGCATGATAGTCTTCATCTCTTTCGATGAGCGTCGAATATTCCGAAGCCTTCAGCAGGTAATACTCTGTGCTCTCATAGAGTTCTTCAACGGAATACTCCTTTACCTCCAGTCCGATCTCTTCCGAAAGAGGAGCGGCATAGTGGTTCAGCATCCATCCGCCGATGGCGATGAAAACACCCACAGAGACGACGAGAAGGGCATAGGAGAACCACTGAAAGAAGGACTTCTTCTTTATGATCATATAGATGATGGAGAAGAGAAGGATCAGTATCAAAAGAAGGGCACCGATATCCCATACTGCTGCCGGAACAAAGGAGTAAAGACCCGAGAGAAAAGAGATCCAGGCTTTTGAGAAAGACCGGTACCACGGGAAGAAGACAGATGGGAAGCGGCGAAAGAAAAACATCGCCAGGACGTCTAAGAGAAATAACAGGACTGCGATGACAAACCGCTTCTTCATACCTGTATTATATGTCAATCCCTTTCCGGATTATGAGGAAAGAAAATGGTTGGAGTTGACTGTCAAAACATGAAACAATAGAATCAGTTTAATCTGGAGGTCATCTATGGATTCGTTGAGTTTAAGCATTATTGAACTGCTGAATCAGAAAGATTCCTTTACTTCTGAAGAAATCGGGAAGATCCTTTCGGTGTCAGAAAGGACGGTGCGGAACAGGATCAAGGAAATCAATATCGAGATCATTCAGCACGGAGCTTTGATCAATTCTCTTCGCGGCCATGGTTACCATCTGGAGGTCATTAATAGCGATTCTCTGACTGAATGGCTGAAAGAACAGTATGACGAAAAGCTGAATATTCCGAATTCTTCAGAAGAAAGAGTAAACTATCTCATTGATTTTCTGTTGGAGCAGAAAGACTATGTCTATATCGACGATCTCTGTGACCTGCTGTATGTGGCCAGGAACACACTGAGCTCCGATCTGAAAAAAGTGGAACAGGAGATACGAAAATACGGACTGTCCATTGACAGAAGGCCGAATCATGGAATCATGGTGACAGGCAGAGAGGTGGACAAAAGACTCTGCATCATTGACCGCATCACTCATAACAACCGTTTCTTTCTGGACAAACTCAAGACGGAATCTGTCATCATGACGATCGGGGATACTCTGTCAAGAGAATTCCACCGGGCGAAATACAAGACTTCAATCGAGAACTATAACGTCATCCGTATCCTGACGTATGTCGCATTCATCCGGGCATCCGGACACTTCCCGATCGATTATACAGAAGAAGAAAAGAATTCTTTGAAAGAGACTCTGCCGGAACGCATGCCGGAACTGATCAAGAGGATCCTGCAGGACCTCGGTCCGGACTTCAGGGTGCTGGATGATGAGAACGAAAAACTGTATCTGGCGATCCAGTTCGCGGGAAGAGGAAATATGGACGAAGACGCTGTTGAAGTCGTACCTGCTGATGTCGAAAAGCTCATTGAAGACATGCTGGAAGAAGTCAGAAAAAGTCTCAAGATCGACCTGACAGGAGATTTCGATCTGCTGATGGCTCTTCGTAGTCACATGACGGCCATGGACATCCGTATGCGTTATATGATCCCTCTGGAGAACCCGATCCTGGAAACTGTCCGGAAGAAGTATTCTTTAGCTTACGCTCTGGCCTCCTTCTCCTGTAACTACCTTAGTGAACATTACGGCAAGATCATCAGCGAGGATGAAATCGGATATATCGCTATCATTTATGAACTGGCTCTGGAGAGAAAAAACAGGCCGGTCCGCAAGAAAAATGTCGTCATCGTCTGTGCTGCCGGCAATTCAACTTCCCGCTTCTTTGCAGAGAAATACCGGGAAGCATTCGGAGACTATCTGGAAAACCTCTATGAGTGTTCCGGAAAGGATATTGAACAGTTTGATTTCGAAGGAAAGAAGATCGACTACTGTTTCACGACACTGGATGCAGATTATATCCTTCCGGTCCCATGTTACAAGATCTCTCTGTTTCCGTCTGAAGCTGAGATCCGGAGCTTCCGGAATATCTTTGCGTCTGCCGATCTTTCTGACTTGATGAGCTATTACCGGAGAGATCTCTTCCTGACGCACCTCCATGCAAAAGATAAAACAGACGCTCTCAATAAGATCATTTCCTTTATGTCAAAACGCTGTGAGCTTCCGGATGATTTTTCCTCTCTGATATTCCAGAGAGAAAAATACGGATTGACGAGTTTCGGCACTTCTGCTGCCACCCCGCATCCGGTCAGAACCTGCACGAAGGACAATTATGTCTGTGTTGCGATCCTGGATGAACCGGTAGACTGGGGGAACAACGATGTTCAGGTGATCATCCTCCTCTCCCTGTCGACCGATGAAACACAGGACAGCCGTCAGTTCATCCAGGCGACATCCCGTTTCATCAGTAATGAGGAAGCAATCGCCAAACTGATAGAGACAAGAGATTTCGATGAATTCCTGAAACTCCTGTCTGCAGAAAAAGAGTAGAGAACATCTCCGGAAGGAGATGTTCATTTTTTTCCGTTGCGATTTGGAAAAAGGACGGTTTCAGTTTGGAAGCTGTCTTTTTTATGATGAAGGTGCAAGGTTAACCAAGTACACAGAATCGAAGGAGGGTTATCGAATGAACGAGAATTATGAAGAAGTCATCATGGGTCTGATCCTGAATGCCGGCAATGCCAAGAGCTATGCGATCGACGCATACCGTAAAGCGAGAGAAAAGGACTTTGCCGGAGCAGAAGAACTGCTGAAACTGGCTGATGAGTCCATGACGGAAGCTCATCATCTGCAGACGACGATGATCCAGGATGAGATCAACGGTCATCCGACACCGATGACACTCCTGGCCGTCCATGCGCAGGATCACACGATGACAGCTATGACAGTCGTCGATCTGGTCAAAGAAATGATCATCACAATGAAAGAGAGGAAATAAGAATGAGGAAAATCGTACTGGTCTGTGCTCAGGGCATGTCTACCGGCATGCTGATGAACAAGATGAGAGCCGCTGCAGAAAAGCAGAAATATGAATGCTCTATAGAAGCCTATGCTGTTTCTCAGGCAAAGAGCAAGGCAGATGATGCCGATGTCATCCTGGTAGGACCACAGGTCCGCTATGAACTCGACAATGTCAAGAGTATGTTCCCGGGGAAGCCGGTCGAAGTTATCAATATGACAGATTACGGCCGTCTCAACGGAGAAGGCGTCCTGAATACCGCTAAGAAGCTTATCGGTGACACTAAATAAGAAAGAGGAAAAAAGAAATGAGTACTTTAGATAAGATCACAAACAAGATCATGAAGTTTGCTCAGCTGCGTTATGTCAAGATCATCATGAACGCATTCATGAGCATTGCTGCCTTCTCTATCGGTGCATCACTGTTCTCTCTGTTACGTTCTATCCCGATCCCGTTCTGGCAGACATTCCTGACCAACACGGGACTCACGAACATCCTGAACATCCCGATCGCCATGGTCTCCAACCTCTATGCCATCATGCTTGCTTTCTGCATTGGCTATGAAGTGGCTAATTCGTATAATGCCAAGCCGCTTCCGGCTGCCATGATCGCCTTCGGTGCCTTCATGATCCTGACGCCGTTTGAAGCGAATGTCGCTTTACAGAACGGTGAAGAAGTTGTCAGAGGTATTGCGCAGAACGTATTGAGTGTCGGTCCGTTAGGATCTCAGGGCATCTTCTTAGCGATGTTTGCCGGTATCCTGGCTGCCAGACTCTACATCCTTCTTGTTGAAAAGAATATCAAACTGAAGATGCCGGAAAGTTTACCGCCTGCCGTTGCCGGAATGTTCGAAACAATGATCCCGGCCGGTCTGGTCTTCATCGTCTTCATCATCATCCGTCTTCTGTTCGCGCAGACTTCCTTCGGAACTGCTCAGAACTTCATTTACGGCGTACTGCAGGCACCATTAGTAGGTGTCGGTGCTACTCCGATCGGCGCTGCGATCTATCTGATGGCTGCTGAGATCCTCTGGATGTTCGGTGTCCACGGCGGTCTCATCACCTATGCCGCTCTGGGTTCTGTCAGAAGTGCTGCTACCCAGGCCAACATGGCTGCCTTCGCTGCCGGGGAAGCGGTCCCGTATCTTGAATGGACATTACTGACCCCGTTCTCCAACATGCATATGGTCGCTCTTGTCATCCTGCTGGTCCTTTCCAAGTCCGAACAGTTCAAGAGCTTAGGCAAACTCGCTTTACCGACGACCATCTTCAACATCAATGAGCCGCTGATGTTCGGTCTGCCGGTCATCCTGAATCCGATCTGGGCTGTCCCGTTCATCTTATTACCGGGTGTCAACGTCTTCACAACATCCCTCCTGATGAGAGCCGGCATCCTGGCCAGTTCCACCGGTGTTGCGCTGGCTTCCAATATTCCGGGTCCTATCTACCTCTGGATGTGCACGAATTCCATTACCGGTCTGATCTGGGGTATCGTTCTGATCGTTCTCAATGGCCTCGTCTGGTATCCGTTCTTCAAGGTCGCTGAAAAGCAGGCACTGAAGCAGGAAGCGGAACAGGCGGCTGCCGAAGAATAAGGAAAGGATAGGGCGCTGCTTTGAAGCAGTGCCCTGTTTCTGATATGAAACTGATCATCAACGGCGACGATCTCGGCTATACACTGGCGAATACGTACGGAATCATTGAAGCTTATCAAAACGGCATCCTGCGGTCTACGACAGCACTGACGAACTCCCGATATATCAGGGAGGCAGCAGAGTGCACAAAGGGTCTGGAAGGCCTGGGAATCGGCGTTCATCTGACGTTGACTCTGGGGGAAGCGCTTACGGATAATAAAACACTTACAGATGAAAACGGGTACTTCTTTAAAGGGCCTGTCACCGTCTTTCAGCATGGTCCGGATTATGGTGAGATCTATGCGGAGTGGAAGGCGCAGATCGAAAGATTCATCGAGGTCTTCGGAAGGATGCCGACCCATCTGGATTCCCATCACAGCGTCCATGACCGTACACCGGAAGCTCTGAAAGTATCGAAACGTCTGGCAGAAGAATACGGACTGCCTTTACGGGGCTATAATCCGTTCACGTTCGTGCGGGATTTCAATTCCCATAACGGTACGACCGTTGAAAAACTAAAGGAGATCCTTATTGATCATAAGGACGAGAATATCGAGATCATGTGTCATCCCGGCTATTGCGATCTGGAGCTCTACCGTCAAAGCAGCAACTCTCTTAACCGGGTGGTGGAATTGGATGTGCTCTGCAGCGATGAGATCCGTGAATTCATAAAAGATAACGGGATCGAACTTGTACATTATTAGAGATATGAAAATTGTATTCACGAGGGAAAAGATCACAGAACATATTTGGCGTATCTTCGGTCTCGGCGATACCTGTATGTATTATGTCGAAGGAAAACAGAGAGGTCTTCTGATCGATACCGCCTACGGGATCGGAGATCTGAGAACTTATATTGAAAAGACCTTTCTTCAGCCTTATGAGGTGCTGCTGACTCACGGTCACTGGGATCACGCCAATGGAGCCGGACAGTGGGACAGAGTCTATCTTCATCGGAAAGACAGGGAACTATACCGTTCCTTTACCGATATCTCTTTCCGCAGGGATCGTTTACGAAAGACGGTGAAAGATATCGATACCTGTCCGGAAGAACTGTTTGTGAAAGACTTTGAAGGAGATTTTTCAGATCTGGAAGAGGGTATGCGTTTCAGACTGGGCGATGTGACTGCCGAGGTTATCGAAACGCCGGGACATACGCAGGGGATCGTTTCCCTGCTGGTTGAAGAAGACAGAACTCTGCTGCTCGGCGATGCCTGCGGTGAGTTCACGTTCATGTTCCGAGAGGAAGCCTCAGCGATCGCCACTTATCAGAGGACCCTGAAAAAGATCCTTGATCAAAAAGACCGATACGATCGGATCCTTCGTCAGCATGGTTCTTACGGATCTCCGCTTTCTCTGATCAAGGAGAATATGGAACTCTGTCATGAGATCCTGGAGAAAAGAGACGATCATATCCCCTGGAACTATATGGGTCAGCCGGTCTATGTAGCGAAAAAGATCGATCCGGACACACACAGAAGAGCGGACGGAAAGTCCGGCAATATCGTTTATTCAATGAATAAACTGCACAAGGAGACTATATGAGAATACTGGAAAACTTTTTATGGGGCGGTGCCATCAGCGCCCATCAGTGTGAAGGTGCCTACAACGAGGATGGCAAGAAGCCCGCAACAGCCGATACGATGCTGGGAGGAGACCTGAGGACCCATTGGGCCAGTTTCGGGAACCCGATCGATGGGAATCTCTATTATCCTACTCATAGAGCCATTGACTTTTATCATCGCTATAAAGAAGATATCGCCCTGTTCAAAGAAATGGGATTCAACGCTCTGCGCGTATCCATTGCCTGGTCGAGGATATTTCCGAACGGGGGACTGGATGATGAGAAACCGAATGAACAGGGACTTCAGTTCTACGATGACCTCTTTGATGAGCTCTTGCGAAACGGCATCGAGCCGGTCGTCACGATCACGCATTATGAAACGCCTCTCGCACTCTATGAAAGATACGGCGGCTGGACGCACAGAGACATGATCTCTCTGTTTGAAAAATACTGCAGGGTCATTTTCACGCGATACAAAGACAAGGTGAAGACTTGGATCAACTTCAATGAGATCAATTCGATGATGTTTGTCGGGTGTCTCGGTCCGGCCATCAAGATCGGAAGGAACGATCCAAACTTCGGCCCTGTCATTTATCAGGCTGCCCATTATATGATGACAGCCGGTGCGATCGCGACGAAGCTCTGTCATGAGATCGTACCGGGTTCAAAGATGGGTGCGATGCTGGGAGGACACAAGATCTACGCGTACTCCTGTGATCCGAAAGATCAGCTGATGGCCATGTTTGAAAATGAGAAGCAGTACTATTTCATGGATACGATGATGAACGGAGAGTATCCGTATTATGCCGGGAGACTCTGGAAGCAGTATGATCTTCATCTGGATATTCGTGAAGAAGATCTTAGACTCCTGAAGGAGAATCCGTGTGATTACCTCTCCTTCAGCTATTACTAGTCCATGACGGTCTCTGCCGATGACAGGAAGGAACAGGCTGCCGGGAACATGTCTTCCGCTGCCTCCAATCCGTATCTTAGGACATCGGAATGGGGATGGCAGATGGACCCTGCAGGACTCAGGAACTTCATGAACGAACTCTATACGAGATATCATAAGCCTCTTCTCATCGCTGAAAACGGGCTGGGGGCGAAGGATGTTCTGAAAGACGGAACCGTCGAAGATGATTACCGCATCGACTATCTGAGAGATCATGTGAAGGCCTTCAAAGAGGCGATGGAAGACGGCGTAGAGCTTCTCGGCTATCTGCCGTGGGGCTGTATCGATCTCATCTCCTGTTCAACAGGGCAGATCTCCAAGAGATACGGATTCATCTATGTCGATCTCGATGATGAAGGGAACGGCACACTGGACAGATACAGAAAGAAGTCCTTTGACTGGTATAAAAAAGTCATCAGAAGCAACGGAGAAGATCTGGAGTAAACAAAAA
>JAFOMB010000144.1 GCA_017419065.1 Erysipelotrichaceae bacterium
CCTTCTTCATTGAGGTAGTATTCCGGAGCCATTTCAAAGTTCAGATTGAAACGGTCACCGTCATTAAAGTCCATCGGACGGTAGTTGAGACCGACAGAAGCAGATGTAGAGCGCCATGCACCCTGAGAAGCGACATAGTAAGCCGCCAGGGAAGTGCCGCCGTCCATCTGAGCCAGGACTTCGCCGTTTTCATCCGTCAGGAAGAAGCGCATGCCGCCCGAGTTTCTGATCAGAGAATAACGGTAGGCGGAAACGGTATCCTTCGTGTTGATCGCGTTGCGTTCCGGATGATAGACTGCGTCGTTGGATAACGGGTTGCCCGCAAAGATATAGGAAGTGTTATCACCGCGGTATTTGACTAAGAATGTTTCGACTTCGAGAGCATCGTATCCCAGATCGGCATAAGCCACGTATGGGAAGCGGTCTTCTCCGCCGTATGTGTATTCAAGATAGGAACCCTTATCGGTCATGGAAGCATCGGACCAGTTTCCGAAGAAACCGAATACCGGGATCGAATGTTCAGCACCGAGGGCACCTTCATCATTGGCAGCTTCCTTGACGAAGAGATAGCCTTCGACATAGTTGCCATTGAATTCTTCTGCGCCGAGTTCATCCATGGAACCGTTGAGATCGATCGTCGCTGTAACGGAGAGCGTCTCGCCGGCCTTGGCTTCTACCGTAGAAGCATCCAGGAGATCAAGGGCCAGATAAGCATCGTACGTATCAAGATCGCCGTCCTTATCGAGGTCAGCGAGATCTTCCAGAGCGATCTCTTCTCTTGTACCGACGACGTATTCCAGCAAGGCAACAGCATCGTACTTGTTGACAAAACCGTCAGCGTTGAAGTCGAGACCTTCTGCTTCTTCCGAAGAAGCTTCCAGCGGTTCGCCGTTTACCGCAAAGGTCACGACAGCGCTGTCAAGCGGGATCGTCCAGGTGTCTCTGAAAAGAATGCCGCTGTCTTCAAAGAAGTCCTGTGTGAACATCTCACCGCTGAATTCATAAGCGACATCTTCATCAGAGAAGTTGAGGATCTCGAAGTCGACAGTGTAGACACCGCCTCTGTTCGGGTCATCCCCGAACATGGCCTTGACTTTGCCGTCGGCATAGGATTCCGTATAGTTGTCTCTGGTCACGGCTTCGCCGTTATTGGTCGTACCGGTGACCTTGATGACGCTCTTGGACTGGATCGCCGCATTCGTATCGACGAGACCGGCGCCCTGCTTCATTAAGGAGTAGTAGGAGCCGCTGTCTTCTTCGATGAGAGGACGGGCTGTAGACATCAGAAGGCTCTGTGTCAGCTGACGGATGGAGAGACCGGTCTTCTTATCCAGACCTTTCTCCTTGGCATACTGCTTGAAGACAGCCGTGATACCCGAGATCTGCGGAGCGGCCATGGAAGTACCGGACATGGATTCATAGGCCTGTCCTCCCGGAACCAGACCGTTGACAGACCAGATATTTCCGCCAGGAGCGGTGATCTCCGGTTTCAGGTTGAGGTCACCTGTCGTGCCCCAGCTCGAGAAATCGGACATCGTATAATATTCAGCATCCTTCTTTTCAACGACAGGTTCGTCAGAGACTTTCAGAGTTCCCTCATAGTAAGTCATGCCGTTTTCTGTCGTCTTCTGTTCGCCGTTTTCGATCAGGAAGAGACCATCGTCCTGAGAAATGGCAGCTGCCGGATTCGGATAGACATATCCGCTCATATTCATGCCGGCGATACCCGGCGACGTATTGTTGTAGATGAGGGTCGCCAGAGCACCGTTGGCTACAGCGTTATTGGCCTTAGAGGCGAAGTTGATAGAGCCTCGCTGAATGACAGCGATCTTGCCCTGCAGGACATCTGCCAGCGCTGCCATGTCTTCTTCTGTACCGTAGCCTTCAATAGCGATATAGCCGTATTCGCCGCCGCCCAGATCCAGGAACGGAGCATTATTGGCAGAAGAACCATCACTGTAAAAGATGTTGTGATCATAGGCCTGGATCGGCATGCCGATGAGACCGTCATCGTCAACAGAAGCGACAGTAAAGGTATGCGGATAAGTACCCGGAGAACCGCCGGTCGCAAAGTTGACATCATCAGCGTAAAGAGCGCCCAAGCTTTCATGCGCCCAGTCATAGCTGTTGCCGCCGGAGTTGACCCATACAAGATCGCTTCCCAGCAGCTTCTGGAAGACGCTGAAGTAGTATTCATTTTCGACCATGCTGAAGCCGGCATTGCTGGAACCCAGAGACAGATTGATCGAATCAGCACCGAGGACGATCGCGTCTTCGATCGCTGCGAAATAGTCATCCGGATAAGCGCCGCCGCCGGCACCGAAGACCTTCATGACCAGGATCTGTGCATCCGGTGCCTGACCCTGTGTCTTGACTTCTTCCAAGGCATCGACGTAGTTTCCTTCACCGTCATCGACAAAGCGGTTGCCCGCTGCGATACCGGAAACATGAGAACCGTGTTCCCCCTGTGTATCATTGTCATGAGTGACTTCAAGGTTCTTATCGATATAGTTGAACGCGAACGGGACCTTGGTATTCAGATAAAGGTCGCTTCCATGGACAGCAGGCAAGTATTCATAAGCGTTCAGTTCTTCAAGAACAGCGCTGACGTCTCTTCTGTCAAGAAGATCGACATCCTTATCCAGCGTGGAGATCGCGTAATCGAATGCGGCCGGATCAAAGGATCTGTGATCGGTATCAAGACCGGTATCGACGATCGCAACGAGCTGTCCGGCTCCGGTGTAGTCGGAGGAGACCAGCGTCGTGTTCGTCATGTCTGTCGAGATCGCCATATCCGGGTTGGCCGGAGTGACCGGTTTGACAGCTTCATAGGCTTCTTCGATGATGACATCTTTGACGCCCTGAATACTCTTGATCCTTTCGACTTTGATGTAAGGAACATTAGCGGAAATGACGTTGGCTGCCAGTGTGAGGTTCCACACGACATCCAGTTTCTCTCCGCCTAAAGCCTGTTCAGAGATCCTCTGTGCTACGAGGTTCTGATTGGCCTTCAGCTGGGCACGGTAGGCTTTTGCCGACGGATTGGTGGCAATCGCTTCCGTGGAGTATCCGGCTTCGATCGTGGAATTGCCTTCCATGACGATCGCCACACGGACGATAGAATCCTTGTCATACTCGATCTTCTTCGCCCCGTTTTCACTAACAGGCTTGGAAGGTTTCAGACCAGGAATGGTTGTGCTGTCGACTTCTTCCCAGGTAACGCCTTCACTTGTGAATTCGCCATCTGAGACAGGTTCGTCTTCAGCAAGAGCTCGTGTGCTTCTCATACCGAGGTTGCCGATGACCATCATCATCGTCAGCATCAGTACCAGAAGCTTCTTGATCAGTTTCTGACTGCTCATAGATATCCCCTTTCACATAACATCTACGAATAGATATCTTCAATACTTCTATTCTAATGTGATATTGATATCTTTTCAAGAAAAAATGAACTCGCTTACATGGAATGTAAATTATTTTCATTTACTCTCAGTAAAAGACCCCGGAAACCCGGGGTCCTGTATATTCTGATGATTGTTACTTTACCGATTCCGCAAATGCCTGGAACCACTCGTAGTCATGTCCGAAGGCTGTTCCCGGATCGATGCTTCCGGAGATGAGACCGGCTTTGATCTCATCGAGCTTCGCGAGTTCTTCAGCTGTCAGAACAGACTTCAGCACATCCGATTCCGAAAGGCTGATGGCACCCTGTGCCACACCAAGTTTTTCGTTGGTTCCGTAAGGAATAGCTCCATTGAGATGTCTCTTCATGGAATTGTAGATGACAGCTCCGACATTCTTCTGTACGGATGTCAGTGTCCTCTCGGCCTTTGCGGTCTCGCCAATCGAGGAGAAGTAAGCGCCCTGATCGCCGTCGACACCGATGATGTAGCTGCCTTCCGGCTGCTGAACGACGGTATCGAACCCGCCGAGACCGGCACTACCGGCAGCGACGAAGACGACATCATTTCCTTCATTATATAAACTTGTGGTAACGCTCTTGCCCTGTGAAGGGTCATTGAAGGAATTTGCCCACGCAAGATTGACAGAGACTTCCGGATCGGCGTACTTGGCACCGTTGGCGTAGCCGACGAAGAAGTCTTCGAGGACCATATTGTCCATACCGCCCATATAAGCAACCTTACCTTTGCTTGAAGCCATCGCAGCGGCAGCACCGGCGAGGAAGGAACCCTCGTTCTGGGCGAACTGGACAGCGTAGACATTTGGAGTATCGAAGTACTGGTAGCCTGTCGAATCAGAGAAGTTCCACTTTTCATCATAGAACCAGAACTTGGTATCCGGATACTCTTTGGCCGCTTCACCGACATACTGCAACATGTCGTAAGTACCGGCAATGATGATGTCCCAGCCTTCAGCCGCACACTTTTTCGTCTGCGATGCCCATGTTCTGTCGTCATAAGTCATCTCCTGGCATACCGCATAGACCTGATCACCGAAATCTCTGTTGATCATGTCAAGGCCCTCCTTTGCGGAATCAAAGAAGGACTTGTCGCCTAAGGTACCGTTGATCAGCAATAAGACACGGAGCTCATCAGCCGGCTCTTCCGGGTCTTCTATAAACGGGAAGACCGTACCTGCTGTTTCATCTTTGACGGCGCTGTTTCCGCCGGTGATATAGCCGGTAGAAATACCGTTATCCTCTACATACTGCTGGGCTGCTGCTTCCTTGCCCTCTGTGACTAAGAGGATAGGTCCTCCTAAGACATAAGCCAGAGGACCGGCACATAAGCCGTCCGGATAATTCTGGGAGTTGGCCAGAACGACTGTCTTCGGTTCTTTGAAGAAAGTCCTGGCGATCTCGGCAGATGTTTCCTGTCTGCCCTTGCCTTTGACTCTTGTCACTTCGCTGATTCCGGAGACAGAGGTTTCGATTTCTTTCGAAACAGCACCTTCGCCGCCGATGATGTAGAAGTCATTATCCGCATGTTCTTTCAGGAAGGCTTCCTGTTTATCGTTGATAGAAGTTCCCTTTCCCTTTACGAGCAGCATCGGTCTGCCGGTAGCGGAAGCACTCAGGGAATCCGCGAATCCCTCACCGGTACAGATCAGGATATCTTCGTCTGTGACACCGGCTTCTTCCAGGATGGCCAGGTTGGTGAGATAGCGGTTTCTGCCGGAGAGTCTTTTGACTGTGAAGTCTTCAAGACCTTCCAGGCACTCTTCCGAAACAGCCGCATCGCCGCCTAATACATAGACAGTACCGCCCTTCTTGAGGTTCTTCTGAATGTATTCGTTGACCTTGGCGGTCTGAGTGAGCTTTGTCAGCAGGATCGGTCCGCCCTTCTTGGCTGCCAGATAGCCGCCGCCCAGGGCATCCGCGAATTCTTCGCCTGTGGCCAGCACGACGACGTCGAACTGGCTGACACCGAGAGCCTTCTTGAGTTCATCAGCCGCGGCGATGGAGGTATCATAACGCAAACGTCCAAAGATCCTTTCAACACTTGGCTCCCTGTCTCTGCAGGCCATCGTGAAGACGGAGAAGCGGTCGCAGGTGAATGTCAGGATGCCGTCATTATAGGTTGCCGGATAGACATCACTGCTGCCGTCTTCGTGCTGAGCCAGGACATAGTAGGTTCTGATTTTTCCTTCTTCCAGAGACGGAACCGCCTTCATATCTTCTTCAGACAGAGCGACAGACAGAGTGACACCGGAAGGAAGCTTGCCGTTCACGTTGCCATAGCGGTAACCGCTGTCCGTATAGGTGTAGTCGTTTTCCGTGATCTCTCTTTCCGGGACCTGGTATTCCAGATACATATTGATGTTCCAGGAAAGGATCGTCCGGTATTCTTCGGAATAGACCGGTTTATCACTCTTCCACATCGAGATGTGATATCCCCTGATTTCTGTAGGTTCGCCATCCCCTTCCTCTTTCTCGACAGCCTGATACAGGTCGTCGAAAGACAGGTCGGAGGAGACTGTGACGCTCTCTCCCGGATCCGCATAAGCATTTCCGGTCGCATCACCAAAACTGCCTTCTGCCACAGTACCGACAAACATCGCCAGTACCAGCAGAAGATCGATCAGAATAATTAGCTTTTTCTTCATGGTTTTTGTATGCTCCTTATACTCTGTTTACTATTATAAAACATCTGCCTTTTCTTTGACACTTTATTATCAGGACTTCTGCTTTATTCCGTTTCTTCAGAAGACTCCTTCAGGAAGAGTATCAGGATCAGGATCATCAATCCGAAGTTGCAGGGATCGGCGCTGTTGAACAGTGACGTCCCCAAGAAGGCCAGAAGGCTGAAGAAGTACGGAAGACAGGTGCCGTTATTTCTATGATGACAGCGAAGAATGATCAATGTGACGACCACGATAAAGACGGCCAGTCCGAAACATCCCATGGTAAACAGGATCTGGATGGGAATACTGTGGGAAGAGACGAACCAGGTCGAAAGGCGCTCGCTGAGTTCCCCATACCACGTCCACTGCATCTCCACACCTGTCCCGAAGAACTTGTCAAAAAGAGAAAAGTGCACCCGGTAATCTTAGAGAGTCTCCTGCCATATAGCCAGTCTGCCCGTTCCCCAGGAATAGTCAAAAGATGTATAGGCCTCTATCATCTCCTTCACAAAGAAGGCGGCCAGAAGGAGGAGAATGAACCGGTAAAGAAGAACAGAGATCTTCAGGACTTTCTCAGGGATCTCTTTCTTGCGGAACAGGATAAGAAGGATGCCTGCTATCAGGAGGGCAGCGATGACGATATCCTTCATGAGGAAGGCGCTGATGCCTGACAGCGTTTCCCTCTTCAATGAGAAACACGGCAGTTTCAAAAGAAGACAGCTCACACCCATGGCTGTAAGAAGAAACGGCACTCCCTTCCTGTTTTTGAGGACAGAAGGGATCGCTGCCGCACTCATCAGACCGAGCCCCGCGTAGGCGCTGTCGCTGTTGGAAAGCAAGAGCCCGAAAAGACACAGAAAACCGGAAACAGC
>JAFOMB010000145.1 GCA_017419065.1 Erysipelotrichaceae bacterium
CCACTTGTAGTCTTCAAAGTAGTGGATGTAGAAGCCGAACCAGGCATCGGAGTACTTCTCCAGTCCTTCGCCGTCAGCTCTTCTGCCTCTGGCATCTTCCCTGGCTGCGTCATCGCCCTTCTGGAATTCATAGGCTCTCGCATCGATCTGCTGGTTGCGGTAGGCCGGGGAGAAAGGCAGGATGGCTCCCGCGACAGCGATCATCAGCACCAGGAAAGCCATGTATACCTTCTTGAATTTCTCGCTCTTCAAAAACATCAGGAAGACATAGATCCCCAGCATCGCCACCGGGACGATGATAGCGCCATACGTGGCGATCCTCGTCGACAGCATCTCCATGGCGATACTCTGCACGAAGATCAGCAGTCCGTATAAGACCTTCTTCTTTTTATTTTCCTCCCTGCTGAAGAAGTAATACAGCAGCGGCAGGATCACGAAGAGGATGATGGAGATGGTATTGCCTTCCTCAAAGAAGAACTTGGAGGCGTAGAGTCTGGGATGATGGGCCTCCGCATCGAAAGGCAGGGAGAACCAGGAGAAGATATTGGCGATCGTATAGCCTTCATAGGTGGACATCCCGAAGGTGAAGATATTGCCTAAAAAGATCGGGATCCCGATGAGGGCACTCAGACCGTAGACGATCTTCTTCAAAGAATCCTCAGTGATCTCCTGCCGGTAGAAGACCCAGATGTAGACTAACGGCAGTAATAAGGTGAAGCAGTAGACAGCTTCATCGGTGATGGAGAAGTAGTAGTTCCACGGCAGATACAGAGTATACTGCAGGGAATCCGCGACCCGGTAATGAAAGAAGAAGTAAATAAGAAAGACAAGTCCATAGCCAAGCAGACACAGGATCACCTTCTTCTTATCCTTCTCAAAGAGGAAGAAGGTCCCTAAGACGATCAGCGGATAGAAGATGAGATTGACCACTGTCGTCAGTCTCGGATGGATCACAGGGTACGCTAAATAATCCAGTTCAATGATCGGATGTAAGACGATGAGGATGCAGGTGAGGATATAAAGGTTCCTCTTGTTGAAAAGCTTTGTCATAGATGTTTGACCTTATAATACATTTTACAGAGTGTCTTATTCAAATAGATGCCGTCTTTCCTGCCATAGGTCAAAGAGTAGCCCTGGATGTCTTTCTTAAAGTGCTTCTCCTTGAACGCAAAGGCCTTCTCAATGAGATCATGGACTTTCTCCTTATCCGGAGAGGACATGGCCTGTCTGAGTATCTCGATGATGTTAACGTAAGTGATGTAGTAGAGTTCGTTATAGTAGGTCTCAAAGAGGCCCTTTTCTTTAAAGTAGTCCACGACGAGTTCTCCGACGCGTACCACGTCGTCCCTGACCTTGCCCATGATCTGACCCGGTCTTCCTACCTGGTAGCGGTAAAGAGGCTCATTGAGATAGGAGACTCTCTTACAGAGACTCAGGATCCTCGGTGTCGTTGCCAGATCTTCATAGACGAGTCCCTTCGGGAACTCGATGCCGTTGTCCTTAAAAAGAGAAGTCTTGTAGAGCTTGTTCCAGGCGGCATTGGAAGTATAGGCGAGAATGAAAGGATCTTCTGTTAATGAAGTAACGCCTTCCTTCAGTTTCAGAGGGATGACCTCTGAAGTGTTATCGGAGAGATAATCCTGGACATAGGAGAAGACGACGAGATCGCTGTCATCTCTCTTCAGGACTTCGAGACTCTTTTTCACATAGTCCTTTTCGACATAGTCATCCGAGTCCACAAACATCACATAAGGCGTCTCTACAGTCCTCAGTCCCGCATTTCTGGCATCCGAGAGACCGCCGTTCTCCTTCATGATGGAACGCACTTTCTCCGGATACCTTCTCACATAGTCATCGATGATGTCCTGGCTGTGATCCGGGGATCCGTCATTGACGACGATGATCTCGATATCCTCTTCGCTCTGCTTCACTAAGGAATCCAGACAGCGGGCAAGATAGTCTTCCACATTGTATACCGGTACGACGATACTGACCTGTTTCATAGCAGTTCCTCGATCTTTCTGAGATTGTCTTCATTCTCATCCTGATAGGAAGAGACCTTCGACTTCATGGCCTTCAGCTTCTCCGGATCCTTCAGGACATCCTTAAGTCCCTGATAGATTCCCTCTTCGCTGTTTTCCACGATGAGGCCGTCATCCTCCTTCAGCAGCTCCCGGACACCGGCTACCTCTGTGGACAATACCGGCGTACCGCAGATGAGCGCCTCTGAGACTACGGTCGGAAGGCCTTCATATAAACTGGACAGTACCAGCAGATCAGCCTGTCTCATGAACTTGAAAGGATTCTTCTGATTGCCTAAGAAGGTGACGTTATCGAGATGATAATCTTCCTTCATCTGCAGGAGCTTCTTCTTCTCTTCCCCGTCTCCGAGTATGTAGAGATCGAAGGCGAAGCCTTCTTCATTCAGTCTTCTCACTGCTTCCAGTAAACGGTCATAGGACTTTTGAGGATGGAGTCTTCCCACACTGACCAGGACCGGTCTTTCCGTCGGGAAGACGTACGGTTCCTTCATCAGGGTCCTGATCCTATTGGTATCTAAGAGGTTGTGGATGACGGTGACGTTGTCCAGTTCAAAGAGCTCTTCAAAGCTCTCCCTGGCCTGTTTTGAGACAGCGATATTCACATCGACCTTTTTGAAGGCCCTCTTCATGGTACCCATATAGTTGGCCGAATAGTTTCTGACCTTGTAGTCGGAGTGGACGAAGTTGAGCTTCCTCTTCGCGTCTCCCGCTAAAACAAAGAGTGTGGAGATGCCTTCCTTATAGGCGATCTCCGCATCGAAGTGACCGAGTTTCATCTTTCTTCTCTCTGCCTTGATACGGGAAGTCATGAGACCGCTCTTGATGAGGGAGAAGAAGAGGATCTTTTTCAGAAGGAAGGAGAGACCTTTCTTCCTGCATTCTGAAAAGGAGATGTCGCAGACATCGAAGAAATCGGTGGTCTTTAAGATACGGATGCCGTCCGGGATATTCTCCGGCATGACTCTCTGGTCCAGGACCAGTAAGGAGATGTCGTATTTCTCTTTATCCAGGGCATTCAGCAGATGAAAGAGGACGGTCGTAACACCGCCGGTCGTCAGTTCATCGTTGACGAAGAGGATCTTCTTCATATCAGGATCTCTCTTTCCTGTGATGGAGTATCTCTGTCAGCTGCAGTTCATAGACCTGTTTGTGCTTCTTGGCGATGACATCGAGGACGAGACCTGCCACAAAGCAGAGGATGGCGATGGTGATCGCAAAACATCCGACGATGAGAGACGGGAACTTCTCGACGACACCGGTCTTGAAGTAGAGATCGAAGGCCGGGATGATGATCACGAGACCTGTGATCAGAAAGACGATGGCGATCAATGAGAAGAAGAGCAGCGGCTTGTATTCCTTGAATAAAGAGGCGATCGTCTTCAGGACGATGAGACCGTCCATGTAGGTATTGAGTTTGGAGACAGAACCTTCCGGCCGATCGCGGTACTGGACAGGGATCTCCTTGAGGGAGAAGTTCTTGTCGACAGCGTGGATGGTCATCTCGGTTTCGACTTCAAAGCCATTCGAGAGGACCGGGAAACCCTTCACAAAGAGATAGGAGAAGGCCCGGTAACCGGTCATGATGTCCTTGATGTCGTTGTGGAAGAGGGTGTTGATGAGAAAGCGTACCAGGCGGTTCCCGGTGTTGTGGAAAGGACGCTTGTTTTCCCGGAAGTAGGTAGAGGAAAGCCGGTCGCCGATGACCATATCGGCCTTCCCTGCCAGGATGAGATCGCACATCTCTCGGGCGTTCTCCGCCGGATAGGTGTCGTCCCCGTCGATCATGAGATAGCAATCGGCATCGATGTCCCGGAACATGGAGCGGATGACATGGCCCTTGCCCTGCTTGTATTCATAGCGGACGATGGCGCCGGCTTCTTCAGCGATCTTGTCGGTACCGTCAGTGGAATTGTTGTCGTAGACGTAGATGTCTGCCTCCGGCAGCGCTTCATGAAAATCCCTGACGACCTTTCCGACGGTCAGGGCTTCGTTATAACACGGGATGAGCACAGCGATCTTCTTTTCCATGTGTTCTTCCTCCTCAGTTCTTCTCAAGCAAATAGTATCTGATGATGTGGTTGAAGTGATGGCTCCACATCGGCATAAAAACTGTCTGTCCGTCCTTTTCCTCGATGGCGATCACCACACCGGTATAAGGATCGAGATCCGGACTGATCTGCTTCCAGATGTCATAAAACGGCGGATCATAGTTGACGATATAGAGGAGATCGCTCTCCTTTACTTCGCTAAGGAATCCGTTCAGGCCAAAGTCTTCCTCATTGGCGTGGGACTTCCTAAACCCGAACAGCATCCCGTCCACATCTTCTCTGGACGGATAGAAAGAGTCGGTGTTGTCGACGACGAGGACTCTCGTATAGCTGCTGCCGTAGGCCGGTGTCACGATCGGCAGAGAGGAGTAGTTGATACTCACAAGAAGCAGCAGGGCTGCCAGGGCATAGGCCCATGGTTTCTTCAGTTCTCTCACCTTCTCTACGATGAGCGCAAAGAGGATCAGCACTTCAAAATATAAATACGATAGCATGTATCTGTCAAAGGAAGGAAGTCTTCCTCCCTCTTCAAACAGCGTCATATAGAGGACAGCCATGACCAGGGCATAGCCCATTGTTCCGCACAGAAGCGAGAAGGCTAAGAGGATGTCCTTCTTCCTGTTCATCACCAGGATACCCGCCAGCATGAGTGCAGAATAGCCCATGTAGGAGAGGGTGAACGGATAGGAGGAGAGATTCCTCGTAAAGATGGCCGAGAGGAAGTCCTTGGCCAGGGTATGTTCGTAAGTGCCGTAGGTGCGCAGGTTCCGCCAGAGTTCTCCCAGAGAGATCTTTCCCACATCATAGACACCGGAAGCACCGGCGAATCTCACTGCCACCATCCAGGTCAGATAGACAGCCAGCGGTACGGCAGCCATGATCCCCACCGGGATCATCTTCTTCCTGTCCTTTTCCTGAAGACCCTTCACGATGATCATGAAGCCGATGATCAGGTAGTAGCACAGTCCGATCTGCTTGCTTAAGAGGACGCAGGCCAGGCTGATCGAAACAGCCGCTGTTGAGAAGCTGTTGATCCCTTCCCTGCGGAAGATGAGATAGGTATAGACAGCCATGGCCGGTAAGACCCAGTCCAGATAAATCGAGTTGTATAGAAAGGCCCATTCCTGTGCCGTATACGTCGACGGCATCCAGAAGCCGATAAGGATGACTGCCGCTGTCAGAGCCGCGATCTTCTTCCAGTCCTCCTTCCGGTAGGAAGAGAAGAGAGGAAGCGGACAGCTGAAGTAGAAGGTCAGCTGGGCTGTGAAGAGCAGCGGTTCACTGTAATGAAAGCCGTTGAAGCCGATCCAGATCATCTTGATCAGCGTCATGAACGGCGGATAGTCGTTGTTTACTAAGAGGATATCCTTACTGAGATAGAAGCCGTTGTGCTCCAGTGAGGAGAGCACCATCGGTCCCCAGTGCATGAATTCATCCGCGTTCTCAAAGCCCTTGCGGTGATAGATCACAAAGACACATAAGGCCATGAAGAAGAAGGCGCAGAGGCCCGGTGTAAATAAGAGTCCCAGGATCTTCTTGACGTTCTTTCTCTTCACCAGGAGATAGACCCAGAAAAGCAGTCCCATAGCCATGAGGACATAGAAACCCAGACGCAGGGCAGAGAAGAAGGAAAAGACGTACAGGACCAGTGCCCCGCACATCAGGGAAAGCGTCAGCGTTTCTTCAAAACGTCTCCGGAACAGACAGACGAATATGCCGTTGAAAGAGATGATCCATATCAGCGATAAAAGCAGAACCATACAAAGAAATTATATCGTATTTATAAAAAAGAGCCTACTTAGGATCGTAGGCTCCGCTTGCGTTTTTAAGCAAGATCTTCATGAGTTCGCTGTTTCCCTTGAGGAAGGAGATCTTCGTCGGGGTCTTTCCGCTTTTCGGATAGGCCCGGGTGACCGGGATCTCGCAGACCTTCATGCCCAGCTGGGATGCCCTCACTGAGAGGTAGGCCAGCAGTTCGTAGGTCATGAAGATGTCCCGCAGGGGCTGTACTCTTTCATCTGTCAGATATCTCGAAGAATAGGCCCGGAAGGCATTGGTGGTATCCGTGAAGTGGTGATGCGCTGTCAGAGAGATGACCGGGGCGTGGATGAGACGGACCGAGACGTGACGTATGAGCGGGGTATTGATGGCCTTGCCGCCCTTGACGAAACGCGATCCCTGGACGAAGTCATAGCCTTCCTTCAGCTTTTTGATGAAGTGCGGCACGTCTTCGATGGAGTCCTTGTCGTTCCCGTCGATCGTAACGATGCCCTTATAGCCTCTCTCCAGCGCCCAGGAGAAGCCCATGCGCAGCTGAGCGCCCTGCTTTCCCTGATCCCGTTTGACTAAAAGAGTATTCACGAAAAGGGACTTCAGTCTCTCCTCTTCGGTACAGCCGTCTGTCGAACCGCCGTCACAGATCACGATGTCCGCGTGTTCATAGACTTTCGCCTTCTTCGCTCTTTCCAGTTCCCGTATGATCCTGTTTCCCTCATTGATGATCGGGATCAGGACGGCGTAGTCTTTTGTCTTCTCTTCAAATTCCGAGCACTCGTAAGCCGGAACTCCCGTCTTTCTCTCTATAAACTTCATGTCTTCTTCCATCTCCTTTTCACGATGCCGACAGCTTCTCCCAGTAACAGAGAAATGATGAAGACACCGGCACTTCTAAGAAGCAGATATATATAACAGCCCGCAGGGGTCGATACCAGTGGGGAGGAAAATGCGAGTTTCATGATGAGGTAATTCAATGGATCGTGGAAGAGATAGACCGGGAAGAGGTTCCTGATCACAAACTGCCACACTTTATTTGAAGAAGCCTCAGGAAAAAGACGGTCAAATATCTCCGCAAACAGATAGGTCAGTATGGAGGCTACGATGATCCCGAAGAACCAGTCCAGGATCTGATAGTAGTGATGGAAGTATTCGATCACAGAGAAGACCAGTAAGGTTCCCAGCACATAAGGCAGAGGGAATCTGTCATGTTTCTTACGGAATCCCTCAAAGAGATAGCCCAAGGTGAAAAACAGCAGGTAGCTCAGTCCGAGTTTGAGACCGAGGATGTCGAAAGGAAAGACCTTCCAGCCATAGTAGACGACAACGGAAGCCGCTAAAAGGAAGATATCGTTATCCAGTCCGCATTTCTCCAGGCCCTTCTTGATCAGCAGGAAGGCCGCCATACACCAGAACAGGGATGTCAGAAACCAGAGGTGTCCGCTCTCTTC
>JAFOMB010000146.1 GCA_017419065.1 Erysipelotrichaceae bacterium
GATGATCTATGAGAAATGGGGAGACGTCAAGTTCAAGTTCCGCTCCCGGGAGTTCTGGTGCCGCGGCTACTATGTAGACACGGTAGGCAAGAACTCCAGGAAGATACAGGAATATATCAAGAATCAGCTGGAAGAAGACAAGGTAAGCGAACAGATGGAACTTGAACTGACGGATCCCTTCACAGGAGCCAAGCTGAGGTAATCTGCAAGTCGCAGACCACAGCAGCGCTGAAAGCGCAGCTCTGCAGGCGAGGGCTGAGCCCGTCTATGAAAAACCACCGGCTAGGCCGGTGGATAGTTATTTGACTATATTCTTCTACAGATGTAGAATATAATTGATTTTACAATTGTAGAAAGGAACATCTATGACAGAAGCAGAGAGAAAGATCGCCGGGATCATCTGGGACAGGGGAAGCATCACGACTTCCGATCTCGCAAAGATCTGCCTGGAGAAATACGGCTGGAAGACCACAACGACCTATACGTTTGTGACCAGACTGAAAAACAAGGGGTACATCATCCCGGAAGAGAAATACCTGAAGATGAGTGTTCCGAAAGAATCTTATCTTCAGGAAAAGGCCAGAGATACCGTTATAGATGATTTCAGCGGTTCTCTGCCGATGTTCGTCAATGCATTCACGAAAAAGGAAAAGCTCAGCGAAGAGGATATACGTGAACTTCAGAAGATCATAGACCGTTATAAGGAGGAATAATGAAGGCATTCTCAACTCTTCTTCTTGATAACACCCTCAGGATCTCTCTGATCCTTGTGATCATTCTTCTGATCAGAAAGACAGAGAAGATCTCCAGAAAGGATCTCATTACGATATGGATACTGGTATTCATCCTCGGGTTTTCTCCCTTCCGGGTAGAAGTGCCTCTTTTAAACAGCGTAGAGACATCAGAATCTCAGGATGCTTCGATCACACTGAACAGGGATACGGACAGTCTTGAAAAGTACCGCTATATCGAAGATGAAGATCCAAAGACAGAATCATTCGATACAGAAAAGATCCTGCTCACTGTCTATGGGACAGGTATCCTCTGCATGGCATCTTATCAGCTTTACCGGTATGCCGTACTCAGGAAAGACATCCGTTCAATCAATAACAATAGTGACAATAAAGAGGTCATCTGTATCCCGGGGAACACCGGTTCTTTCGTGACGGGCATTTTTCATCCGGTCATCTGCTGCAGCGAGGAAGACATGCGCAATGATCTGATCCTCACACATGAGAGGATGCACGTCAGAAATCACGACCCTCTAAAGAAAACCCTCTCCTTCCTGTTTCTTCTGACATACTGGTTTGACCCGCTGGTCTGGTATGCGGTCAGCTGTTTTGAGAAGGATCTTGAGATGAACTGCGATGATGAAGTCATCGCAGAGATCGGAGAGGGGAAGAAAGCGGAGTATATGCACACGATACTTGACCGCTCGATTGAACAGAGGGGACTCTCTCTGCTTCATTTCTCCCGTCACGAGAGCACTGTCAAAGACAGACTGGAACACCTCGTTTCAAAAAGCCGGCCGAAAAACAGAACGCTGTCCCTTATCATCTGTACAGCGGCAATCGTTATCATAGGTTTCTTCGCTGTAAGAGACGGATACAGGGAGTACAGGATCGAGAGTCCGGAACCCTTCCGGGACAGGGGTTCTATCTGTTTCACCTTGCTTAGATCCTGTCATTTTACTGAAACAGAAGCTGATACTGCTCCGGCGTTATTGACGCTGTATGACAAAAAGAATGACATCCTGGTAGATGCCATGATCGAGTACTCGGTTACCGATGAAGATCTGGAAAGATATCCGTGTGAAGAAGATTTCTTCGCGAAAAACTATCTGAGTTTTGAACCGGCACTTTTACTGGAGGCATTATCCGATCGGGAACGTCCCCGGTCTAAGGGTCAACCTGAAGAGCTTGGAAGTACTGTCTTCTCAAAAACTTACTCTCTGGAATACGGCGATTCTTTCTACACCGCCGGTATCTATGAACATGATTATCTGGTCTGGCGTATCGTATGCCGGACGCCGTTAGAAAAACGTTCACAGAATGAAAGAGTCATGAAGAAGATCATAAGCAATATATCCTTCAGAGATGCTGACTGACATAATAAAAGTCCTAACTCAGTAAGGACTTTTGAATGCTTTACTTTGCCCAGAGGTCTTCCGGATAGATGCCTTCATCCTTGAATTTCTGGATGCGGGCTACGACCACCGGTTTGTCTTCCTTGTAGGTGACACCGAACCAGGCATCATCACTGGTCAGGATCTTGACACAGCATTCGCCTCTGTCGATGAGGACACCGACATGGGTCGGAAGCAGTGCTTCATACTTTAATGGATTGGAAGCGATGCCGGAAGGAAGTTCTTCCGTAAAGATCTTTTCCATCTTAGGCATGATGCTCGGCTTGAAGCCCCAGAAGTTCATGGAAGCGACGGTATCCGGTGCGATGTCGATCAGTTCTTCGCCTTCTTCGTAGGCAGCGCCTTTTTCTGTCTTGTGGATCTTCATGATCTCTTTGATCTTGGAGAGATAGCCGTTTTCATCCGCCTGGCAAACCGCTCTGGTGACGGTACCGTTGTCGGAGAGAGTGTTCTTGATGCGGTAGCCGACCATGGCGTATTCGTCTTCCTTGGTCTCTTCCTGGAACCAGGCATGGATCTTCTGGAAGGCGTCTTTTCCATAGAAGTCATCGGCGTTGCAGATGACGAACGGATCGTCTTTCAGGATGTGACGGCAGGCCAGTAAGGCATGTGTCGTTCCCCAAGGCTTTTCTCTTCCCTCAGGAACTTCGTTTCCTTCCGGAATGTCATGGAGATCCTGATAGGCGTATTCGACTTCGATGAACGGACGGATCTTCTTGACCAGGTGTTCCTCAAAGGCTTCTTCATGTTCACGGCGGATGATGAGGACGAGTTTCTTGAATCCGGCACGGATGGCGTCATAGATGGTGAAATCGATGATGGATTCGCCATTGGAGCCGACAGTGTCGATCTGTTTTAAGCCGCCGTAACGGGAGCCCATTCCGGCAGCGAGAATCACGAGTGTTTCTTTCATAGTTACCTCCGCTTCTATTATAGTCAATTCAGGGGGAAAAGAATATAATGGAAGAGGTATGAACGGGGGAAATATCTTCAATTTCCGTGAACTGGGAGGCATCCCGGTACACGATGGAAGGAAGGTCAGGTACGGCCTCTTTTTTCGGGGAGGACCGCTCCATGAACCCAATGAAAAGACAAAGGAGATGCTCGATTCTTTCGGTCTGAAACACGTCGTCGACATGCGCTCTCCTTCGGAAGTGGAAAGAGGCGGAGACCTCTATCTTCCTAAGGGTGCTGACTATATCAATATCTCCGGACTCAGAGACGTCGATCTGGATATGATCAAAGGCAACAACCGCAACCGCTGGGGCGTCTGGATGGAAAGTCTCTATCAGCTGCTTCCTCTGGGAAACAGGGCTTATCAGAAGCTCTTCGATCTCATCAGGAAAGAGGAGATCCCTCTCTACTTCCACTGTTCGGCAGGGAAGGATCGGACGGGTGTCTTTGCGGCATTATTACTCAAATTATTAGGTGCGGATGATGAGACGATCATCGAGGAATACATGCTTTCCTATGACAATATGATGAGGGCCATCGTGTTCCATCCGCCGGTGGTGAATGCTCTGGTGGATCCGAAGTGGATCCGGGAGATGTTTGAAGAGATCTTAAAGAAATATCCGGACTATGATACCTACTTCCTGAAGGAATACGGGATCGATGAAGAAAGAAAAAACAGGATCAGAAACAGATGTCTGATCCGGGAGGGATAAATGAAAAAATACATCATGGCGATCGACCAGGGGACGACTTCTACCAGAGCGATCCTCTTCGATCAGGACCAGAAACCTGTAAAGACAGCCCAGAAGGAGATCAGGAACTTCTTCCCGCAGCCGGGATGGGTCGAACAGGATGCGAATGAGATCTGGCTCTCGACGCTTTCTGTCATGGCGGAACTCTTCTCCGACGGGAACTATCATCCGGAGGAAGTCGCTGCCATCGGCATCTCCAATCAGCGTGAGACCTCTGTCATCTGGAATAAGAAGACTGGACTGCCGGTCTATCACGCCATCGTCTGGCAGTCCCGTCAGACTGATAAGATCATCGAGAGATACCGGAAGGCCGGTGTGGAAGAAAGAGTCAGAGAGAAGACAGGTCTTGTCCTGGACCCGTATTTCAGTGCTTCCAAGATCAACTGGATCATGGAGAATGTGGAAGGGGTCAGGGACTCTGATGACCTCCTGTTTGGAACGATCGATACCTATCTGCTCTGGAAGATGACAAATGGAAAGGTCCATGCGACCGATGTCACCAACGCTTCCCGAACGCTCCTCTTCAATATCCACACCTTGCAGTGGGATGATGAGCTCTGCGAGATCTTCCACGTGAAGAAGTCTTTATTACCGGAGATCAAGGATACCTCGGGTGTCTTCGGAATGATCGATCCGGCGCACTTCTTCGGCTGCAGTGTCCCGATCACAGCCTTAGTCGGTGACCAGCAGGCAGCTTTATTCGGTCAGTCCTGCTTTAAGAGAAACGACATCAAGAACACCTACGGTACCGGCGGATTCATGCTGGTAAATACAGGAGAGGAAGTCATCATCTCCAAGAGCGGTTTATTATCCACCGTCGCCTGGAAGATCGGCGATGAAGTCAAGTACGCCTTAGAAGGCTCTATCTTCGTCTCCGGTTCCCTGATCCAGTGGCTGAGAGACGGCCTACACTTCTTCGGGAATGCGGCTGAGACAGAAGCCATTGCCCGCAGTGTCCCGGATTCCAACGGTGTCGTCATCGTGCCGGCCTTTGTCGGACTCGGTGCCCCGTACTGGAATGACGAGTGCCGCGGCGCTATCTTCGGTCTCACCAGAGGAACGACTGTCGCCCACATGGTCAGAGCGTCCTTAGAAGCCATGGCCTATCAGTCCAAGGACCTCGTCACGACCATTGAAAAGGAACTGGGTTCCCCGATCGAACGTCTCAAGGTCGATGGCGGTGCCAGTGAAAACCGCTTCCTCCTGCAGTTCCAGAGCGACATCCTCTCTATCCCTGTCGCCAAGTCCCGAAACAAGGAGACGACAGCTTTAGGAGCCGCGAGACTCGCCGGACTGGCAGTGGACTACTATCACTACAGCGACTTCGAAAAGGAAGACAACGATATCATCGATCCGGAAATGCCGGAAGAAGAAGTCAAAAAGCTCTACGAGCGCTGGCACAAGGCTGTCAAGAGCTGTA
>JAFOMB010000147.1 GCA_017419065.1 Erysipelotrichaceae bacterium
AGGCCATCGCATCGACATACTTCACTCTTCTGAATTCCAGGTCTTCGACGCCCTTGACTTCTTTGAAGATGGCTCTCATGACCTTCTCGACTTCCGCGTAGATGTCTTCTTCTTCCGCGAAGGACATCTCGATATCGATCTGGGTGAATTCCGGCTGTCTGTCCGCTCTGAGGTCCTCATCTCTGAAGCATCTGGCGATCTGGAAGTAGCGGTCCATGCCGCCGATCATCAGCAGCTGCTTGTAGATCTGCGGGGACTGCGGTAAGGCATAGAAGTTCCCATGGAAGAGTCTCGACGGAACGAGGTAGTCTCTGGCGCCTTCCGGTGTGGACTTGGAGAGGATCGGTGTTTCGACTTCCACGAAATCATCCTTGTGCAGGACATCCCGGACGATCGTCGTGACCTTATCTCTGAGCAGGAGCTTTTCCTTGATCGGATTTCTTCGGATGTCGAGATAGCGGTATTTCAGACGTGTTTCTTCTAAGGCATCTGTCTCATCGGCGATGATCATCGGGGTCGTCTTAGCGCTCGATAACAGCCTGAAGGTGTCGACGAGGACTTCGATCTCGCCGGTAGGCAGTTTCGGGTTCGGGGTCCCTTTAACGGAAACAGTGCCTTCCACTTCGATGACGTATTCATTCCGGACGTCCTTGACGAGGTCCGCATGGCTTTCATCAAAGGTGATCTGAGTGATGCCGTAGCGGTCTCTCAGGTCGATGAAGACGATAGAGCCGAGATTTCTTCTCTTGGCTACCCAGCCGCAGAGTCTGACTCTTTTTCCTTCGTCTTCTTTCCGCAGCTGTCCGCAGGTATGTGTTCTATTCATAGTTTTCCTCCATATTCGAATCCAGCCAGTCGATCAGCTCTTCTTCCTTGAGAGAGACCTGCTGCTTGGAAAGGTTGTCTTTTAAGGTGATCGTCCTGTTCTTTTCCTCATCTTCGCCGATGATGGCGGTAAAGCGCGCGTTGACGCGGTCAGAGGATTTGAACTGGGACTTCATGGAACGCTCATAGTAATTGAGCTCCGTGCTGTAGGAATTGTTTCTCAAGAGTTCTGCGACTTCTAAGGCGAAAGCGGAACCCTTGGTCATATCGATGACGTAGACATCCGTGCTCCGGGAATAGTCCTCGAAGAGCCCTTCTGCCTCTGCCAGGATCAGCAGTCTTTCGACACCGATCGCAAAGCCGATACCGCTGTAGTCCGGTCCGCCCATGGAGGAGACCAGATTGTCATAGCGTCCGCCGCCGAAGATCGTAGACTGGGAGCCCGAGACTTCATTGGTGGAGACGACTTCGAAGACCGTATCGGTATAGTAGTCAAGACCTCTGACGAGCTTGTCGTCGACTTCATACGGGATCTTTAACGCATCGAGATAGGCAAGAACCTTCCTGAAGTACTCTCTGGATTCCTCGCTCAGATACTCTTCCATCTTCGGCGCATTCCTGACGACATCGCTGTCGTGGTCGATCTTGCAGTCGAGGATACGGAGCGGGTTCTTCTCGATACGGCTCTGGCAGTCATAGCAGAGCTCTTCCCTGTGCGGCAGGAAGTATTCCTTCAGGGCATCGCGATACGCCACTCTGGAAGCGCTGTCGCCCAGGGTGTTGACCAGGACCTTGATCCCCTGGATACCTAACGTACGCACATAGAAGTAGCCTAAGGCGATCGTCTCGGCATCGATCAGAGGCGACTTGTTGCCGATGTTTTCGACACCCATCTGGGTGAACTGTCTCTGTCTGCCCTTCTGCGGTCTTTCATGACGGAACATCTCTTCGATATACGCCAGTTTGACAGGCAGTTCGGCAGCGCCGTACATCTTGTTTTCCACAAAGGAGCGGATGATCCCGGCCGTCCCTTCCGGACGCAGGGTCAGGGAGTCCTTCTCGTTCATCGAGAAAGTGTACATCTCCTTGGAGACCATATCCGATGTCTCATTCTCCTTCTGGAAGACGCCTGTGTTCTCAAATACCGGTGTCTTCATCTCCTTGTAGCCATAGAGGTCCAGGAAATGACGGAAGAGTGTCTCGACTCTGTCAAATTTCCACATCTCCTCCGGAAGGATGTCGTAGGTCCCTTTAACTTTCTGCAGCATATCTTTCCTCCTGTAAAAGAAAACGTCCTGTTCTAAGGACGTCAGTAAACGCGGTGCCACCTTAGTTCACAGGTTGCCCTGTGCCCTTTCCTGTTAACGCCAGGGAAGCGGTCTGCCTTTTGCGCAGACATCCAAGAAAGTGTCCCTCTTTTCCCCTCTTTCAGGTCTTTCACCCTCACCTGTCGCTTCTATAAGAGTCAATAGAAAAGATTCTTTTTCTTATCGATACAACAATACTAACACTATTTGATCGCTCTTTCAACGCTCAAAACACTGTTGATCTTGCGCAGATTGGCCATGATGGTCTCCAGGTGTTCAAGGTTGTTGACGGTGATCGTGATGGAGGCGGAAGCGGTGAGATTGTCGTTGTTGACACCGACATTGACCGCCATGATATTGGCCTTGTACTGGGCGATGCAGGTAGCCAGGTCTGTTAAGAGATAGCTTCTGTCCTTCGCCAATATACGCAGCGTCGTATCGTACTTGGTCTCGGAGGAGACTTCACCCCAGTGTACTTCGATGAGACGGGTCTTGTCCTTTAAGACGTTTGGACAGTCGGCCCGGTGGACCTTGATGCCCTGTCCCTTGGAGACATAGCCGACGATGTCATCGCCATATACCGGCGAACAGCACGGGGCCAGATTGATCTTCATACCGGAGATACCGGAAACAGAGACACCGGACTTGGATGAAGGCAAAGGCTGTCTCTTCTTGGAGTTCTTCTGGCCGATCTGATTCAGATAGTCGCTGTCGATCTCCTTCTTCGCGTAGGTCGTCAGTCTTTCGATGACGGAGATAGCGGAGAGAGACTTCTGGGAGATGGCGTACATCAGGTCGTTATAGGAGCTTATCTGCATGGATCCGCAGATGTTCTCGAGTTTCTTCTTGTCGAAGAACTCTTCAACGGAGACGCCCCTTTTCTTCATTTCATCCTTCAGGATGTCTTCGCCCTGTCTGATGAATTCCTCACGCCGTTCGTTCTCCTTCTTCTGGAAGAAGGCCCGAATCTTGTTTTTGGCGTTGGAAGTCTTGACGATCTTCAACCAGTCTTCCGACGGCGTGGAGGATTTATTGGTGCGCAGTTCTACGACATCGCCTGTCTTCAAAGGCGTATTCAAAGGCACTAAGACACCGTTGACGAGAGCCCCGACAGTCTGATGACCGACTTCCGTGTGGATGCGGTACGCGAAATCGATCGGATTGGCTCCGGCCGGCAAGTCAATGACTCTTCCCTTCGGCGTCATGACATAGACGTTGGCGTTGAAGATGTCGTTGGTGATGTCGTTCATGTAGTCGCCGGCTGACTGCTTGTCTTCCTGCAGAGATTCAAAGGCCGACAGCCATTTCATCTCCTTGACGATCTCCTTTGGATTGCGGTTGGCGCCTTCCTTGTAGGACCAGTGGGCAGCGATACCGTGTTCGGCGATCCTGTCCATCTCTTCCGTACGGATCTGGACTTCATAGATACGGCCGTCATTACCGATGATCGTCGTATGCAGAGACTGATACATGTTGGTCTTCGGCATGGCGATATAGTCCTTCAAACGTCCCGGGATAGGACGGTAGGTCGCATGGATGTAGCCGAGGACTTCATAGCAGTTGAGTTCGCTTTGGGTGACGATCCTCAGCGCCAGAAGATCGAGTATTTCATCGAAGCGCTTGTTTTTGGTGACCATCTTCTTGTTGATGGAATACAGATGTTTCGAACGCCCGAAGATGCGGAAGCTGATGCCGTGTTCCTTCAAGACAGAAGAGATCTCCTTGATCATATTGGAGACAGCTTCATCTCTTTCCGCCTTCTTGGTTTCGACCAGATGGGCGATCTCGTGATACTTGTCCGGATCGAGATAGAGGAAAGAGAGGTCTTCCAGTTCGTTCTTGATCTCTCCGATACCAAGTCTGTGGGCGATCGGCGCATAGACATCCAGGGTCTCCCTGGCGATCCTCTTCTGCTTCTCTACGGGCTGGAACTGCAGTGTCCGCATATTGTGAAGACGGTCGACGAGCTTCACCAGGATGACACGGACATCCTTGGCCATGGCGATGAAGATCTTGCGGTGATTGGCCGCCAGGTATTCCTTCTCATCCTTGAACTTCAGATTGCCGATCTTGGTGACCGCTTCGACGATGGTATAGGTCTCCTCATCGAAAAGAGAGACGAATTCCTCCTTCTCCACACCGCAGTCTTCCAGGACATCATGTAAGAGGCCGGCCGCGATGGTCTTCGGGTCGGCACGCAGTTTCGCAAGCTCATAGGCCACATTCAAAAGATGGACGAAATAAGGTTCCCCGGATAATCTCACCTGGTCCTTATGCTTGTCCTCAGCGTAATCATAGGCTTTTCTGATGAAGGCCAGCGATTCCTCATTCTTGATGTAGGAAGTCACTTCTTCATAGAACATTTCCTTTGTCAGCTTTATCTTCTTCATAGGCCTCTTATCTAAAAATCGAAGCGAACTTCGATTTTATCAGTACTGTAACAGAGAATATACTTCGTAGCCTTCCAGGTGCTTTCTGCCTTCTAATGCCAGCAGTTCGATGACGAAGGCGCAGCCGACGACTTCTCCGCCGAGCTGTTCTACGAGTTTGACAGCTGCTTCTACAGTGCCGCCTGTCGCGAGGAGGTCATCGATGATGAGGACTTTCTGTCCCGGCTTGATGGCGTCCTTGTGCATGTGGATCTCGTTGTGGCCGTATTCGAGTTCGTATTTGTAGGAAACTGTTTCACGAGGCAGCTTGCCCGGTTTTCTGACCGGTACGAAGCCGATGCCGAGTTCGACAGCTGTCGGGCAGCCGAAGATGAAGCCTCTGGATTCCGGACCGACGATGACCTCGGCTCCGGTCTTCTTGGCGAAATCAGCGAGCTGTTCGACCGTATAGCGGAAGGCTTCCCCATCTCCTAACAGCGGAGTAATATCGCGGAAGAGAACACCTTCACTCGGGAAATCAGGAATAGATGCGATGTATTGATTCAAGTCCATGGGACACCTCCAAAATACCTTGTTATTATAAAATAACTATGAAAAATCTTCAATGAGGAAGACGACCTTCTGCTTCTGATAGCGGTCCTGCTGATAGCGGCCGATGAGGATACTGCCCTTTGGAGGGATCTCATGTTTTTCAAAGGAGATCGCTTCCTTTCCCTTATCGAGATAGAGCTTCGGATAGATGCCCTTCATCATGTCGCTGCGCAGGATCTCATAATCCTCTAAGGCGAAGACAGGTTCCCTGAAGTCCACGCCGAAGGGTTTGAGGTCTTCGATGGTCTGATAGCTTTCATAGCTAATGTCCTTCGGAGAGATCATGATGACGTCCCTGACGACTTCTTCATAGACGGCTTCGTGTTCCTGAAGATAGCGGATAAACTCTTCGTAGTCTTCCTTCAGGATCGAAAGACCGACGGCCTTGTCATGGCCTCCGAAGGTCTTGAAGGACGGGAAGCTTTTCAGATATTCATAGAGATTGAAACCGTCGATACTGCGGCCGCTGCCCCGGTATTCTTCTTCATAGGTCTTCATGACGAGGATCGGCTTGTGGTAGCTGCTAAGGAGACGGTTGGCCACCAGACCGCACAGACCCTCTTCAAAGCGTTCATCCTTGATGATCATGACCGGATATTCATCCTTCGCCTTTTCTTTGGCGAGAGAAGACATGGAGCGCGTCAGGGCCTGTCTTTCCCGGTTGACCCTGTCGATCTGTTCTGCCTGTTTCTGACAGACAGCTCTCGATGATAAGAGATAGTTCACCAGGAAACCGACATTGTAGCCAAGACGCGAGACGGCATTGATCTTCGGGATGACCTGGAAGGAGAGATCTTCATAGTCGTAATGGGTCTTTCCGGAGAGGAAGTTGATCTGATAGATGTCCCGTTTATTGAGCAGTTCCAGCATCCCCTTCAAAAGATAACGGTTGTATCCCAATACCCCTACCATATCGGCCTGGGTCGCAAGACCCGCGTAGACGATATTCAGTTCATCGTGGTAGATGCTTTCCGATAAGAGCGCACAGGTGCCGGCCGCGCAGAGCTTCTGAAATCCCTCCGGTAAAAGAGCCGGATGCAGGATGGCGTCGGCGTCCGGGAGTTCTTCGAATTCGTGGTGGTCGATGATGAGGACTGTTAAGCCAAGGCTCTTCGCTAAAGAGATCTCGGCTCTGGCAGCGATGCCGTTATCGACGGTCAGCAGGACGTCAAAGCCGTTCTCCTTGGCCATCCGTACCGTGCTTTCATGTAAGCCATAGCCCTCTTTGATGCGGGATGGGATCGTGAAGTTGGAAGAGATGTCCAGGTGATCGAGCAGTCTTTTCATGATGGCGGTCGCAGAGATGCCGTCGCAGTCATAGTCGCCGACGATGAGAAAACGGCTGTCTTTTAAGGACAGCAGTTTTTCTCTGAAGGATGTCACTTGAATCAAAGAAACTTCCTCATAGGAGGAAGTATCCAGGTCTTTTTCTTGAATGTGATTGAGAAGCAGGATCTTCTCTTTGAAAGATTCCCCTTCTCTTACATAATGGTATTTCATCCGTGAAGGCCTATGAAGGTCCCTAACACAGCTAATATCAGGGCGATGATATAGAACATCCTGACAACTGCTGTCTCCTTCATGCCTCCTAAGACAAAGGCGTAGTGGATCGGGGTGTACTTGAAGATGCGCTTGTGGAAGAGCTTGACACAGCTAAGCTGCAGGACGACACAGAACATCTCCCAGACGAAGACGCCGCCGATCACAAAGAGCGCGATTTCGCTCTTCAGTACGACTCCCAGTGACGCAAACAAGCCGCCTAAGGCCAGGGAACCGCTGTCCCCCATGAAGATCTTGGCCGGGAAGTGATTGTAGATGAGATAGCCGAATAAACCGCCTACGATGCAGAAGAGAAGTAAGGCGATGTGGTATTCCTTGAAGGCATAGGCCAGGATGATGAAGGCGATGAGTCCGAAGACGGAGACACCGGCACATAAGCCATCCATACCGTCAGTGAAGTTGACCGCGTTGGCTTCCGCCAGATACAGCAGGATCATGAACGGATAATAGAACCAGCGGATATCGATACCGATATTCGTGAACGGGATGGTGATCCCGGTGTAGATGACATCGCGGAAGAAGAAACAGAGGGCACCCGTGAAGATGAACTCCATGATGAGTTTGACCTTCGGAGAGAGGCCGTTGTTGTCGTGACGCAGGATGATGAGGATATCATCCAGGAAACCGACAAGACAGAACAGCACGAAGGACAGGATGACTAAGAGGGTCTTTCTGTCGAAGGTGTGCTGTATCGCCAGATAGACAAGCAATGGAAGCAGGACAAACAAAAGTCCGCCCATGATCGGCGTTTTGGACTTCTGCTTATATTCTTCCAGAGCGTATTCGCTGACTTCCTGGTTGATCTTGTGGTTTTTTAAGATACGGATATAGAGGGGCATCAGGAGCGCCAGCAAAAGGAAACTTGCCAGCAGTCCGATCGCACAGATGATTGGAAAATTCATAACGTCATTATACCCTATTCCTCTCCATCTTCAAGAGGCTTCTTTGACAGATCGATGTCAGTTTCGATGACACCCATGGCGACAGCGACTTCACTGTTTCCGTCTACCGAAGTACCGGCAGGCAGGGACTGATCGATGACGACGCCATAGCCGTCGATCGCAAACGGGATGCCTGAAAGCTTCCAGTATTCAATGACTTCTTTCCGGCTCCAGCCGCGCATATCCGGTAAGGCGATATTCTCGGAATCCGTCAGCAGGAAGACCTTGTCGTTGGTATAGACAGCACTGCCGCTTTCCGGGAACTGCTTGACGACATTGAGACCGTTGCCGATGAGGACGAGGTCGCCGCCCATGTCATTGACGATGGCTTCCGCTTCGGAAACGGAGAGTCCGCTCAAAGACGGCATCTCATACTTCTTGATGGTATCTTCGCCGATCGTCGCGTCCGGATTGTAGCCGACATTGGTCAGGATGGCTACTCTCTTGACGAAGTCAGTGATCGCACGGGAATTGGTGTGGTTCTGGAGGTCGTATGGAGAGATATAGGCGTAGTAGACCATATACTGAGGATCTTCATACGGGAAGCCCATCATGATCGACTGGATGGAATAATCGGAGGTATAGCCGAAGGTCGTGGCAATTTCGGAAGTGCCGGTCTTGGCCATGATATCGACTTCATCGACGGAATAGAATCGGGCGGTACCGCCTTTATCCGAGACGACTCTTCTCAGGAGGTCCTGCATCTGCTTGGCCGCTTCTTCCGAGATCGGCTGGGAGACGACTTCCCGTTCCCCTTCATAGACGATCTCATTGTGGTCCCGGTCGACGATCTTGTCGATGATGTACGGCTTGACCATCTCGCCGTTTCCGAAGATGGCGGAATAGCCCTGCAATAACTGTAATGTCGTAGCGGAAGAGCCCTGACCGAAGGTCAGAGAGAGCTTTTCCGACGGATAGGTGTAGTTGAGATAGCCGCTGACATCCTGCATGCCGTAGACATTGACCGGCTTGAAGAAACCGAACTTCTCCAGATACTGGACGAAGTTCTCCGGTCCGACATAGTCACTCAGTAATGTGGAAGTGGCGACGTTGGAGGAGTAGATGAGACCGTAGTCGAGCTCGATATTGCCCCAGTTCTTGTCGGCGGAGTTGTGGATACAGCCGAGGTTGGCGCCATAACTTCTGTAAGGGGCATTGCCCGATCCTGCCAGGTAGCAGTACGGTTCGGAATTGAAGGTATCGGTACCGTTATAGACACCCATGTCCATGGCGGCCGCATAGATGAAGGACTTCATGACGGAACCCGGTTCATAGGCGATCATGGAGCCGTAGTTGTTCCAGTCTTCGACTTCCAGGGTATTCGGGTCAAAGGACGGGGTCTGTCCCCAGGCGAGGATCTTGCCGCTCGAGATCTCGACGACAGCACCCCAGGCCTGTATCGCGTTGTTGTTTTCACGGACATCGTCGAAGGACGTCTCCAGGGCATCCTGTATCGAGGCATCGATTGTCAGATAGACGTCATAGCCGTTTTCCGCTTCCGTGATCTCTTCATACATTCCCGGGAGGATATAGCCGTGCTTGTCCCGCTGGAAGGCATGGTAGCCGTCGGTACCGCTGAGTTCTTCATCGAGGAGCTGTTCGACCCCCATCTCCCCTACGAGTCTTCCGGTGTCATCGCTGCGGGCGTAGCCGAGGATGTACGGGGAGAAGTCTTCTCCCTTCGGATAGAAGCGCTTGTAGGAGGTGCGGAAGCCGATGCCGTGGAGATTCGGATAGTTCAGGATCTCCCGCATGGTCTCTTCCGAGAGATTTCTTCCCTTCGGACCCAGTTCCACCTGGTAGTGGTAGGTAGACGGCGTCAGATAGTCGTATACGGTCGCCTGATCCATGTCGAGGATGGTCGCCAGTACCTGGGAGGCATAGAGCGGATCATCGACATAGGCGACGACATTCTTGTTGGAAGAACGGTTCTTGTCGAGGTAGCAGATGATGTCGTAGGTCTGTATATCCTGGGCGACGATCTCTCCGTTGATGTCGTAGATGTTGCCTCTGTTGGCATAGATGACTTCCGAGACAGAGGAGACGGAATCGACATACGGATCGAGGTCAGTCATGGAACGGATGTGAAGATGTCCCAGGACCACAATAAAAACATTGACGACAACCGCGAGGATCGCCGTCAAAGTCACGATGTATAAAAGGTGTAATCGCCGATTACTCCCCTTCATGATCAGTCTTCCCTTACAGAGATGATATTATCCTGGTTCTGATCCATTCCCGCATCCTGGGCAATGGTATAGACGCGTTCCTTGTTCTGGAGGGTCTGGATCTCGATGCTCAGATTCTGGTTCTCCATCTTGAGAGAAGCGATCTCATTGTTCATCTTCTGGATCTTGATGGATAAAGAAGCGTTCATCGTTCCCACATAGAGACTCGATCCCAGCATGCATACCAGAGAAAACAGGAAGAAAATGCACGCCTTGGCGATAAATGTCATCTTTCTCTTTCTCTTCTTTACGATCTTTGCCATAGTTTTCTGACCCCTCTTACTTTTGCGCTTCTGGCGCGTCTGTTTTCAGCGATTTCTTCATCGCCGGCAATGAGTGCCTTGCGGCTCAGTGCCTCATAGGCTGGTTTCTCGACATCTTCCGGTCTCTTGGCGATCCTCTTATCGTCATAGACGTGTGTCAGAGAATGGAATTTCTGTTTTACGAGTCTGTCTTCCAGGGAATGGAAGGTGATGATGACGACCCTGCCGTCAACGTTCAGGATGTCATCGAAGCTGTCCAGGAAGGTCTCCAGGGAATCGAGTTCGTGATTCACGGCGATGCGCAGTGCCTGGAAGGTCTGCTTGGCCGGATGGCCTTTCTTGGAGAGCTGTTTTGCAGGAAGAGCTTCCTTGATGATCTCAACGAGTTCTCCTGTCGTTTCGATCGGCTTCTCTTCTCTTTTCTTCAGGATGTTCCGGACGATGGGAGCAGCGAATCTCTCTTCTCCGTATTCCCTGAGGATCCTGATGAGTTCCCCTTCGCTGTACGTGTTGACGATGGTCTTCGCGTCCAGGGGATTGTCCGGATCCATCCGCATATCCAGCGGGGCATCCGTGCGGTAGGAGAAACCTCTTTCTCCTTCGTCGAACTGTGGGGAGGAAACTCCCAGATCCAGGAGGATCCCGTCGACATGTCCGACATAGTCCTTCATGTTTTTGAAGTTGTCGTGGATGAATACCACGTTATCGAAATCCTTCAGGTTCTCCCTGCTCTCTTCGATCGCTTCCGGATCGAGATCGAAGCAGTAGAGCTTTCCTTTGGGACATCTCTCTAAGATCATCCGGCTGTGTCCCCCTCTTCCGAGGGTGCCGTCTACATAGATGCCGTCTTCTCTGATATCCAGGAGAGAGATGGTCTCCTTCGGCATCACCGAGATATGCTTACTCATCGATCAGAAAGTCACTGATGTTTTCAGCGACATCTTCGAAGGACTCGGAAGCTTCTGCGTAATAAGCATCCCAGGCATCCTTATCCCAGATCTCGACGTGATCGTTGGCGCCGATGACATAGCACTCTTTTTTAAGTCCTACGGCCTTGGACAGGAAACTCGGGATCTGTATCCTTCCCTGGTTGTCCAGTGTGACTTCACCGGCACCGGAAGTAAGGACACGGATGTACTGTCTGGCAGCCTTTCTCGTCGTCGGGAGCTTGTTGATCTCCTCGAAGAGCTTGTCCCACTGTTTTTTCGAATAGATGGTGAGACAGCCGTCCAGACCTCTGGTCAAAATGAAAGAATCCTGCAGTTCATCACGGAACTTCGAAGGGATGATGATCCTGCCTTTGGCATCGATATTATGTGAATATTCACCGATGAACATCTACCACTTTCCCCCACTTTTAACCACTATCTACCACTATTATGACATAAAACGGGCGATTGTAAATAAAAAAATCGCAGTTTTCTGCGATTTTTTCTTAAATATTTTAAATATAGACTAGCCCTTCAGAATGACTGTATCTGTGACGCGGTATCCGGCCTCCTCCAGGGTCTTTTTACAGCGGATGGAATCCTCTCCCTGGGCCACCACAACCACCTCTATGCCCCTGGAATTCGTGTAGACAGCCAGGTTGGAGATGGAGATGTTCTCCTCATGGAAACAGCGGGCAATGCTCTCCAGGATGCCCGGCTTGTCTTCCTGGATATTCACCACGAAGCGGACGCCGTTCTGGTGATAGCCCAACAGATCGATGAAGGCTTCAAAGATGTCGTTATGGGTGATGATGCCTACAAGCTTTCCCTCTACCGTGACCGGCAGACAGCCGATGTCATTCTCTCTCAAAGAGACAGCCGCCTTTTCCAGGAGGTCATCCGGAGAGATGGTGATGACATCTTTGATCATGATGTCTTCGACTTTGAGCTTGTTGAGAAGGTAGTTGAGCTCATAGACAGACAGAGAGGAAGCGTTGTTCGGCGTGTTGGAAGTGATCACGCTCTCGCTGAGCAGTCCTATCAGGTTCCCTTCATCATCCACTACCGGCAGACGGTGAAAGGAATGCGAGGACATGATATCCAGAGCTTCGGAGATGGAGGATGCCGCATCGATGGTCGTGACATCCTTTGACATGATATCTTTTACGTACATATTAGCCTCCCAGATACGCTTTCTTTACATCTTCGCTGGCAGAGAGCTCTTTTCCGCTTCCCTCCATGACGATCTTTCCGGATTCCAGTACATAGGCCCGATCCGAGACAGCCAGGGC
>JAFOMB010000020.1 GCA_017419065.1 Erysipelotrichaceae bacterium
CGTTATCTCTCCCAGTCGTATTCGCCATACCCTCTGTCATAGCCTCCCCAGCGGTATTCGATCTCCTTGACGACCTTGTCTTCGAGATCTTCCGTATAGTAGGCCAGCGTCATGAAACTCTCCGGGTCACTGACCGGATTCCACCAGTCGTTGATGGCGTTCTTGTCGACATAGAATTCCCTTTCCCCGATGTAGTAGTCGACATACTCATGGGAACTGGCTTCGAGCTGACCGTTGTGGACCACCCCGTAGTACTCCTGATTCGGATCGAAGTCAGTAAACCCGATGGTTTTGAGATTCTCCAGGAGTTCCGGATTGAAGCCGCCTAACGGGAAGTAGCGCAGGAAGTAGTAGCCGTCAAAGCCGTGGCTCCAGAGTTTCGTGTACTTGAGGGCGTGGTGTTCGAACTTCGCGTAGTAGGTCGAAAGTTCTTCGGCCCGGTCGTGATAGATCTTGGTGAGTTCGGCGTTTTCCTTGTGGTCGAATTCGATGCCCATATTCTTCACATACTGGGCCAGGTAATCCGTCACGATCCCGGCACCGGTGATGTTGGCGTGATAGGAATCGGAATGGATCCACATATAGAAGCCGAGCTGTCTGCTGATGGCCGGCATGTCGATATACGGGACACCGTGCTCATCGGCCCATTCCCAGACCTTGTTCAGATAACTCTGGTTTTCGATGTCGATACCGTCGATCGGTGTCTTGTACAGCAGCATCTGCGTACCGTGGGAGGTACATAATTCATAGAGCTTATTCAGGCAGTCCAGGTCGATCTGATCGAGCTGTACATCTACGCTTTCATCATAGTGGGCCGCATGCCACCAGTTGCCCGGATAGTACTCGTAGCCGTCGGTATAGAGATAGCCGAAGTTGTAGTCGATGTCGTGGTTTCCGGCTAAAGCCTTCTCCGGGAAGATCTGAGTGTAGTCCTCTAAGGTCTTCCAGTCGTTGTGGTAGTTCAGGAACTCGTTGTAGTACTCCTTGGACTTCTCCTCCGGGAGGTAGTCAAGGATGTCATAGCGTTCCTTCCCGGTGACCTTGTATTGGGCGAAGACATAGCAGGAATCTCCGTCACAGGCCGATTTCAGAGGCATGGCCGTGAAGACTTCGAAGATGAAGAGCTTCGGATTCTGTCTCTTATACACTTCTTCCAGCATCTCTACCGCCACTTCATACGGCTGGCAGGCACTGGCGTAGGTGTAGGAATACAAGCCTGTCTCTTCATAGAAGAAAGGCGGGACGAAGGAGTATTCCGCATGGGAGGAACCCATGGTGATGACGTCCATGGAATCTTCCGGGATGTTCTGGAAGAAGACGCCGACGTTTTCAAACTCCTTGTTTCTGAAGACTTTATTGAGATAGGTGTAGCATCCGAATACGAGGCCGACCATCGCGGCTGCGGATACCAGGACTCTGAGTCCGTTCAGGAAACCTTTAATTGTCTTGTTCATATGCCCTCCTAGAACGACTGATAGATGAAGTCGCTGGCGTCAAAGCTGCCGCCGTACACACCGAAGATGAGGAAGATGACGATGACCAGAGCGTAGAAGAGCCAGCGCACGAGGATGAACTGACGGCTCAGGACATCGATCATATCGAAGTAGTTGCGTAAGATATCTAACACGATGGTGATCGCAAGGACAGCACCCAGCCATAAGACTTCGTTGTGCGTCAGACCGATCGCTTCAAAGTTCAAAGCGCCTCCGGCCCTGATCAGGTCTATCACATGCATCACTTCACCCATCGTCTCATAGCGGAAGATCAGCCATAAGGCTGTCACGATCGCAAAGTTCAATACGATCCCGATGATAGAGAACAGGAAGACCACCGGCTTCGGGAACTTCTTTCCCTTGAAAGGAAGCAGGATCAGATCTTCCAGGACTCTAAGGAGACCATGGAAGAGTCCCCATAAGAGGAAGTTCAGTGTTGAACCGTGCCAGATCCCCGATACCAGGAAGACGACGAGGACGTTGACATACTGCAGGATCTTTCCCCTTCTGTTTCCTCCTAACGGGATGTAGATATAATCGCGTAACCAGGTAGACAGACTGATGTGCCATCTCGCCCAGAACTCCTTGAGGTTCCTGCCCAGATACGGAGAATTGAAGTTCTTCTTTAAGTGGATACCTAATACTCTGGCAGAGCCGATGGCGATATTGGAATAGGAATCAAAATCCAGATAGATCTGGAAGGCATATAGAACGACTCCTAAGAGGATATTCATACCGGTGAGTTCCGGATTGTCGAAGATGCGGTTGACGACAGAAGCGATGAAATCGCAGAAGACCATCTTTTCAAAGATGCCCAGCATCATCTGTGCCCCGCCGTTCTTGGAGTCGCGGTAGTCAAATTCCTCTCTCTTATTCACCTCTTCAAAGAATTCCTTGGCCCGGTGGATAGGACCGGCCGTGATGGACGGGAAGAAGAGGACATAGTCGAAGTAATAGATCGGATTCTTCTGGGACGGGATCTTTCCGTTACAGACATCAGCCAGGTAGGAGATGATCTTGAAGGAATAGAAGGACAATCCTAACGGCATCACTACGCCGTCCTTCCAGTGGAAGAGTCCCGCGTACTTCATGAAGACCAGCAGTCCGATTACAGGAAGGATGCCGATCCATAAGAGCCATTTCTTTTTGAACTTCCCCAAGAGAAGTTCGAAGAGATAGGAATATAAGGCCGCCGCTGCTACATAGATCAGGGCTTTGATGGAAAAGGAATAGAGGAAGACGACATTCGCGATCAGCAGGATATAAGGACGAAGAATGCTTCTGAAAGGTCTCGCCAGAAGGAAGACCAGAAACAGAAAAGCGACATACCAGAAAGATGTCGCTCCTAACTGCGGAAAGGATGTCGGGAATTCAAAATAGTAGTCACCGATGAACATTTAGAGGATCTCCTTGATAACGTAGTTCGGACGGCACTTGGTCTCCATATAGGTACGTCCTAAGTATTCGCCCATGATGCCGAGAACTAAGAGCTGTATGCCTCCCAGCAGGCATAAGATCGCGATAAGAGACGGATACCCGGCAACCGGATCGCCGACCGTCATGGCCTTGATCACGATATACAGCATGTACAGGAATCCGAAGATGGATACCATGGTACCCAGTACAGTCGCAACGCGCAGAGGGGCTGTCGTAAAGCCGACGATCCCGTCGATCGCGTATTTGAAGAGCTTCCAGAAGTTCCACTTGGTCTCTCCGGCTACTCTTTCGACATTCTCGTATTCGATGTATTTCGTCTTGAAGCCTACCCACGGGAAGATGCCCTTGGAGAAGCGGTAGTATTCCGATAAGGACAATACCGCATCGACCATCCTTCTCGACATGATGCGGTAGTCTCTGGCGCCATCCACGATCTCGACTTCGATCATTTTATTGATGATCTTATAGAACATTCTTGCGAAGAAGGAGCGGATCTTCGGTTCTCCGGCTCTGGTCACCCGGTAGGTGGCGGCGGAGTCGTAATCTTCTTCCTTGACAGTTCTGTAAAGCTCCGGAAGGAGTCTCGGCGGATCCTGCAGGTCGACATCCATGACGACGACATAGTCGCCCTTGGCCTCCCGGAATCCTGCCAACATTCCTGCCTCTTTCCCGAAGTTTCTCGAGAAGGAGATGACCTTGATGTTTTCATCATTCTTCTTTAACTTGAGAGCTTCCTTGACAGTTCTGTCCTTGGATCCGTCATCCACAAAGAGGATCTCATAAGTCTCCGGGATCTCATCCAGATATTTCTTCAGTTCCGGATAGAAGAAGGGGATGGCCTCTTCTTCGTTGTAGCACGGTACGACGATACTGATCATAATTCCTCCTAGTAGATAAGGTTCAGCAGTGAGAACCATTTATGTTTCAGAAGCCAGAAGACCACCCGGTGCTTGAAGGAGAATTCCTCATCCTTGGAAGCCCTGTACCAGTCTTCATAGTTTTCATTCAGCAGTTCGATATTCTTTTCAAAGTATTCCCTGCGGACCTTCCTGTCTTCTATCCCGCGGATGCGTAACGTCGTAGCGACCAGGCAGTGCTTGAGATAGAGTCCGTTGACATCATAGCTGTCCAGGTTCAGCTCTTCCTTGATCCTGTTGATAGCCTTATAGACATCGAAGATACGCGGATCAGCGGAATGGGAGATGGAACCGGCACGCTGTACGTAGTTGTATAGAGGCTCCGCGACATAGGAGACTCTCTTCGCTTTGGCCAGCCAGACCGGTACGGAGGCCAAATCTTCATACCACATGCCTTTGATGAAGGAGCGGTCCTTCATGAATTTCCTGCGGTAGAGCTTATTGTTGGCGGAGTTGTTGCTGAAGATGATCTCATCATTCTCCTCATAGGAGCTGACTTTGAAATCAGCACCCTTGGAGACTTCCCTTCTGCCGTCTTCATAGACATAGCTGAGGTCGAAACAGACGATGTCCGAGTCATTCTCCACGGCATTGTCATAGACCTTTTCCA
>JAFOMB010000148.1 GCA_017419065.1 Erysipelotrichaceae bacterium
GATGATCTACTACGGCATCATGTACATGCGTGTCGAAGACATGATCCTCGTAACGGAGAACGGCGCGGAATCCCTCTCCAAGTTCCCGAGAGACCTGTTCGAGATCGAAGCAGACTAAAACCGCCTCACGGCGGTTTTCTTATGAAACAAAAAACTGTTAAGGATGTCCTTAACAGTTTTGTTTTATTCCGCTCCGAAGAGATAGGAGTATACCGGCTGTCCGCCGTCGATCGTCTCGAGTTCCATCTCGCTGTTTTCCGCGACGTACTCTTCGATCTTTCTCACTTCTTCTTCGTCCTTGCCTTCGCCGACGATCATCGTCAGCAGTTCCTTGTCTCCCTTGGCGAATATCGCATCCAGGAGCCTTTCTACGACCTCCAGACGGTCTTTTCCGGCAGCGACGATAGACTTTTCGAACATGGCGATATGATCGCCCTCCTTGACGGAAACGCCGTCAAAGGACGTGTCCTTGATCGCATAGGTGACAGAGGCGGAAGAGACATTGGATATGACTTCCTTCAGGTCGTTGACATTGTCTCCGACCTCCCCTTCAAAGTTGAACATGCCGACAGCCGAGAGGCCTTCCGGAATGGACCTGGTCGGGATGACGGTGATATCCCTGTCATTGACGACATCTCTGGCCTGCGAAGCGGCCAGGATGATATTGGAGTTGTTCGGGAAGAGGAAGATGTGATCGCAATAGCTGAGCTCTTCGATCTTCTTGATGAAGTCTTCCGTAGAAGGATTCATCGTCTGCCCTCCGGCGATGACGATATCCGTACGCAGATCCTTGAACAGCTGCGTGACACCTTCTCCGCTGGCGACAGCGATCAGACCGTATTTCTTTCTCTCCTTCGGCTTTTCCTTTTCCGATTCGATGATATGGGTATGCTGCTCCTGCATGTTTTCGATCTTGAGCTTGATGAATTCCCCATAGCGCTGACCGATGTTGAGAGCTTCACCAGGAGTCAGCGTATGGACGTGGACCTTGACGAGGTCTTCATCACGTACGACGACCAGGGATTCTCCGATATCGCTCAGTTTCTTCTTGAGCAGGTTCTCATCAAAAGTCTGCTGGTAGTCCTGAGACAGACGGAGTATGAACTCCGTGCAGTAGCCGAACTCCTCGTTTTCGATATCGAGAAGAGCGCTCTGATCCTGGGTCTCCTCTTTCTTAGTGAGAGCGACCGGCTTTCCTTCGACATAGGCCAGGAAGCCCTCCAGGATCTTGACAAGACCCATACCGCCGGAGTCGACGACACCGACTTCCTTGAGGACCGGCAGCAGATCCGGAGTCCTGTCCAGGGATTCCTTCGCGTATTTGACGAAACGGGCGAAGTACTCTTCAAGATCCATATCCGGATCCAGAGTCTCCACATCGTGTTTCGCATACCAGCTCGATTCACGGATGACCGTCAGGATCGTACCTTCGACCGGCTTCATGATGGCCTTGTAGGCGACGGTAGAGCCGTTGTCGAAAGCCTCGGCGATCTCTTTGGCTCCGACATCGTCCTTGCCTTCTACGGCCTGATAGAAGCCGCGGAAGATCTGGGACGTGATGACACCGGAGTTGCCTCTGGCGCCCATGAGCAGACCTCTGGAGAGAGCTTTGGCCACTTCCCCGATGGAATCGGAGATGCACTTCTCCGCATCGCGGTAGCCGTTCTCAAAGGTCATGGACATATTGGAACCGGTATCGCCATCCGGTACCGGGAAGACATTCAGGGTATTGATATAAGCGGCATGATTGTACAGGTTCGCATAGCCGCTCTTCAGCATTTCCTTGAACGCATCAGCAGTCAGTCTTTTCATCTTACACCACCTTGATGCCTTCCACTGTCACATTGACAGCGGCGACATCCATATTCAGGGCCTTCTCCACTGTATATTTGACTCTCTTCTGTACTTCATTCACGACCTCGGAGATCCGTACACCATAAGAGACGACGATAAAGAGATCGATCTCCAGAACGTTATGCTTGTTGCGGACGATGACTCCTTTTGAGTAGTTTTCCTTTTTCAGCAGATCATTGATCCCGTCTACGAGCAGATTCTGGGCTGTCATACCGACGACGCCATAGCATTCACTCACAGCACTTCCCGTCAGAACGGCGATCGCATTGTCAGAGACTTTGATCTGACCCAGGTTTGTCTTGCGATTTACAGGCATATTTGTACCTCCAAACATTCCTCATTATAGCATGTCCCCCTATTTTTGAAAAAAATGACGATTTCTTTTAGGAAACTGACAGTTTCCTGTCAATTATGGAATGATGAGTTTTCTTATCCTTTCCCTCTTCCAGAGTTTCTTTCACAGGGACTCCCCTTCCTGTTTCTTTCTTCCTGTCTTCCTCTTCCTGGAAGTCTCTATCCGTGATGAAAGGCTCTTTCTCTCCTACTTCTTTCTCATGATCCTCTATTTCCAGGCTCTCAGCGACAGGATGACGATGACCATCTATCTGCCGGCCGATCTGTTTCTTCTTCTCATCGGGATCCTGGAATCTCTCCTCTCTTCCCGAAACATGGTCGATCTTCTCTTAAGTGCTTCCCTTCTTCCTCTGTCCCTGTGTCTTCTCGATCCGAAGCACGAAAAGATGGGAGAAGGAGACAAGGAGATCCTCTTCGTCTCCGCCTTCTATCTCTCCTATGAAGAACTCGTGACTGCCTTTTTTCTGAGTACTCTCTTTCTGTTATTGATTTCCCTGATAAAGAAAAAGACACGTTTTCCCTACGTGCCTTTCTGGTTTGTGTCTTGTGTGATCGTCACTCTCTGTATTCATATACCGAGAGGCGGTTGAGGGATTTCTTGAGGGCGATCTCAGCCCGTCTCACATCGATATTCGGATCGTGGGACTGCAGTCTCGCGTTCGCTCTGTCTCTGGCCCTTCTCGCTCTGTCCGCATCGATCTGGGACTGTTCCTCGATCGATTCCACGAGGATCTTGGCGACATTGTCCTTGAAATAGAGGACACCGTCTCCGACGGCGTAATGAGTCCTGACGCCGTTTTTCAGCGTCGTGAAGCGGGAGGCCTCGATCGTGAGGACGATCGGCATGTGGTTCGGCAGGATCCCTCTTCTGCCGTCTGTCGCGCCGATGGAGACGATCTCTGTCTCCAGGACGAGTTTCTTACCCGATGGCGTGTAGACCTCGCACGTGATCATCAAAGGTTCCTTGCCTTTTCTTCGACGTCTTCGATGGCGCCGCAGGACATGAAGACCTGTTCCGGAAGATGATCATACTTACCTTCGAGAAGTGCCTTGAAGGAGCGTATCGTGTCCTTCAGAGGGACATACTGTCCCGGCAGACCGGTAAACTGTTCGGCGACAGAGAACGGCTGGGAGAGGAAGTTTCTCGCCCTTCTCGCTCTGGCGACGATGACTTTATCTTCATCGGAGAGTTCATCCATGCCCAGGATGGCGATGATGTCCTGGAGTTCCTTGTATCTCTGAAGGAGTTCCTGAACGCCTCTGGCGACCTGGTAGTGCTCCTTCCCGACGATGAGCGGGTCGAGGATTCGGCTGGAAGATTCCAGCGGATCGACAGCCGGATAGATACCCAGGGCGGCGATGCCTCTGTCGAGGACGGTCCTGGCATCCAGGTGGGAGAAGGTCGTAGCCGGAGCCGGGTCGGTGAGGTCATCAGCCGGGACGTAGATGGCCTGGACCGAAGTGATGGACCCGTCCACAGTAGATGTGATGCGTTCCTGCAGCTGGCCCATTTCCGTAGCCAGCGTCGGCTGATAACCTACAGCGGACGGCATTCTGCCGAGCAGCGCAGAGACTTCCGAACCCGCCTGGGTAAAACGGAAGATATTGTCGATGAATAAGAGGACGTCCTGCTTTTCTTCATCACGGAAGTATTCCGCCATGGTCAAAGCGGAAAGGCC
>JAFOMB010000149.1 GCA_017419065.1 Erysipelotrichaceae bacterium
AAGAGATCGGAAGGCTATGAACTGGGCCCGGGCGTCACGGAAGTCATCAAGGTCTATGTCGTTCAGAAACGTAAGATCTCTGAAGGCGACAAGATGGCCGGAAGACACGGCAACAAAGGTGTCATCTCCAAGATCTTACCGGTCGAGGATATGCCTTTCATGCCGGATGGAACTCCTGTGGATATCATGCTGAACCCGTTCGGTGTCCCTTCACGTATGAACATCGGTCAGGTCCTGGAGATCCACTTAGGCATGGCAGCCAAGACGCTCAGCGAAAAGACAGGTCAGCCTGTCAAGTTCGCTACGCCTGTCTTTGACGGTATCACCAATGAAGAACTGACGGACATCATGAAAGAAGCCGGAACATCCATGGACGGAAAGATCGTGCTGCGTGACGGCAAGACCGGTGAACCTTATGATGAAAGGATCGCCGTCGGTGTCATGTACATGATCAAGCTGGCTCACATGGTCGACGATAAGCTGCACGCACGTGCAACAGGTCCTTACTCATTAGTCACTCAGCAGCCATTAGGCGGTAAAGCGCAGAACGGCGGCCAGAGATTCGGTGAGATGGAAGTCTGGGCACTGGAAGCTTATGGTGCCGCCCATACTCTTGAAGAGATCCTGACTGTCAAGTCCGATGATATCAACGGCCGTACAAAGACCTACGATGCCATCATCAAAGGCAAGAGGATCCCTGAACCGGGTATTCCGGAATCCTTCAACGTCCTGAAGAATGAATTACAGGCTCTGGCTCTGGATGTCAGGATGCTCGACGCGGAAGGCAATGAAGTCTCTATCTCGAGAAGCGACGAAGACGAGCGCGATGTCGAAAAGGCAAGCGATGCGACTCTGGTCGAAGATACCGAGGGTCTCAATGTCAGAGACACCATCGATGAGGAAGAGGCTCCGGAAGCGATCATGGGTCTGGATGAAGAGGAGGTATAGACATGGCCAAGAACAAATTTGAAGCGATCAAAGTCGGTTTAGCATCTCCTGAAAGGATCCTGGAATGGTCTCACGGCGAAGTCACGAAGCCTGAAACGATCAACTACCGTTCCCAGAAACCGGAACGTGACGGATTATTCTGCGAAAGGATATTCGGTCCGACCAAAGACTGGGAATGTTACTGCGGTAAGTACAAGAAGGTCCGTTACAAAGGTGTCGTATGTGACAGATGCGGTGTTGAGATCACCAAGTCCTCCGTACGTAGAGAGCGCATGGGTCATATCGCCCTGGCAGCTCCGGTAGCTCATATCTGGTATCTGAAGGGTATCCCTTCCAGAATGGGCTTAGTACTCAATGTTTCTCCTAAGATCCTGGAAGAAGTCGTATACTTCGTTACCTGGATCGTGACCGATCCGGGCAATACGGATCTGGAATACAAGCAGCCTTTATCCGAGCTCGAAGTAAGAAATTACGAAGCGCTCTACGGTAAGGATGCGTTCAAAGCACAGACAGGTGCAGAAGCCATCAAGACCCTTCTTGAACAGGTCGATGTCCTCAAAGAGAAGTCCGATATCGTCAAGGAACTTGAAAAAGCACAGGGCGACAAGCGCAAGAAGCTGATCAAGAGACTTGAAACGATCAACGCCTTCGTTGAATCTGAGAACAAGCCGGAATGGATGGTCTTAACGGTGCTGCCTGTCATACCGCCTGATCTCAGGCCGATGTTACAGCTTGACGGCGGCAGATTTGCGACATCTGATCTCAACGACTTATACAGAAGAGTCATCACCCGTAACAACCGTTTGAAGAAGTTACTGGAGATCGGCACTCCGAGTATCATCGTTCAGAATGAAAAGCGTATGCTTCAGGAAGCGGTCGACGCTCTGATCGACAACGGCAGAAGAGGCAACCCGGTCAAGGGTTCCGCCAACAGGCCGTTAAAGTCTCTGTCTCACTCTTTAAAAGGTAAGCAGGGCCGTTTCAGACAGAACCTCTTAGGTAAGCGTGTCGACTTCTCAGGAAGATCGGTCATCGCGGTCGGTCCGGATCTCAAGATGTACCAGTGCGGTATCCCTAGAGAAATGGCGATCCAGCTTTACAAACCGTTTGTGATCAATGAACT
>JAFOMB010000150.1 GCA_017419065.1 Erysipelotrichaceae bacterium
TTCTCCGTTACGAGGATCATGTCTTCGACACGCATGTACATGATGCCGTAGTAGATCATCTTCGGTTCCGCGCAGAAGATCATGCCCGGTTTCAGGACATAGTCGACACCGTTGTTGACAAGAGGATGTTCATGGCAGTCGATGCCGATCTGATGACCCAGTCCGCCGGTGTTGCGGAAGCGCAGGTAATCTTCAAAGCCTCTTTCCTTACAGGCCTCCAAGACAAAGCCATAGAGCTCATTGATGTTGGTCTCATAAGGCTTGATCTTATTGATCATATTGACGACACCGGCCTGTAAGGCGGCATAGCCGTCCTTCACGATCTCCGGTGCTTTCCCGTAGTACAGAGATCTTCCCCAGTCGGAGCAGTAGCCTTTATGCATGAAACCGATATCGAAGGCGATCCCGGTACCCTTGGTCAGGGTCTGTTCCCGGTCATAGTCGAACGGGATCTCTACCGGCATCTGTCCCTTTCTCTTGAAACCGATGGTCGGCGGGAAGGAGAAGTCATCGATGCCGTGATCAAAGCCATACTGCATGAGACAGGCTTCCGCCTCCTTCATCGTCATGCCTTCACGGAAGTTCTTCACGACATGCATGACGGCTTCATCCGTGAATTCCGCCATCCAGCGCATATGCGCAATCTCTTTTTCATCTTTGACACAGCGGAGCTCACTCCAGATCTCTTCCGAGAAGACCATCTCAATGGAAGGATCGACAGCAGTGACGGTCTCTCTGACCCAGGCTTCGCAGTCCGATCCGATCCCGATCCTCTTCCCCTTTATAACAGAAGATAGAGTATCTTCCATCTGGTCCATATAGGATACTACGACTCTGACGCCCGGGAAACAGTCCTTGTTTCTCGGTATGGTCACGATGGTGAGGTCACCGTCCTTATCCAGCCAGGCAAGGGCTTCCGGTATCAGATAGGCACTGGCATAGTCCGGCATGTTTTTCATGCAGGCACGCTGCCAGTAGAAATCCTGTGTCTCGCTGACATACTGGAGATTGGCACCCGTCGCAAACAGGACACCGTCCAGTCCGGCCTTATTGACTTCTTCCGTACATTTTCTTCTTCTTTCACTCAGCATATACATCTGCCTCCGTTTTCTATATAAGGATAATAACAGAAAATATTTAAGGAATGCAAATGTTTTCATACAAGTGTAACATTATTTCAATTTATGAAAAATTATGTTGAAAATGTGAAAGAAATGTACTATGATGAGTTCATTAATTGAATTTCAGAGAGGGGAAAGAAGATGCTGAAATATATCGCAAAGAGATTGTTATTGGGAGTATTTACATTGTTTGTGCTGATCACCATCGTCTTCTTCGGCATGAAGGCCATGCCGGGAAGCCCGTTCTCCCGAGATAATAAAGCGATCGCCGCAGATACCCTCAGAGCTCTGGAACAGAAATACGGACTGGACAAGCCGGTCACCGAACAGTATGTCATCTATGTAAAGAACGTACTGAGAGGGGACTTCGGCATCTCCATCTCCAAGAAGGGACAGCAGGTGACGGAGATCATCAAGCAGCGTCTTCCGGTCACCGCCAAGCTCGGTGTCTATGCCTTCCTCTTCTCGGTGATCGTCGGTGTTACCCTCGGCGTCCTGTCGGCGCTCACGCGGCACCGATGGGTCAATTCGGTGATCACCGTATTCACCACGATCGGTGTATCGGTCCCCGGCTTCCTGCTCTCGCTGCTGATGATGGTCCTGCTGGCTGTCAAACTGAGGCTCTTGCCGGTCATTGGACTGAACACTCCGCAGAGCTACATCATGCCGGTCCTGGCGCTCTCGTTCAGCCCGGTATCCTCGATCACCCGTCTTACGAGATCTTCCCTGAGAGACGTCATGTCCTCTGACTATATCACGCTGGCCCGTTCCAAGGGCACCAAGGAATTCTGGGTCGTCGTCAAGCACGGTCTCAAGAATGCGCTGTTGCCGGTCGTGACCTACGCCGGACCGCTGTTCGCAGGCATGATCACCGGTTCCCTTACGACTGAGACCCTCTTCTCCATTCCCGGTATCGGCAAGGAATTCACCAATTCCATCAACAACCGTGACTACACATTATGCATGGGCCTGACCATCCTCCTGGGAGCCCTGGTCATCATCATGGCCCTGATCTCCGACCTGGTAGCGGCGATGATCGATCCGCGTATCAAGGTCGATAAATAGGAAGGAGAAGAAACATGTCTGAAAATATCAGTAAAGAAATGTTCGAGCTTCTTCCGGAAAGCGAAAAGAACTCCGAATTCATCGCGATGGAATCCAAGACCTTCTTACGGGATGCCTGGGGAAGGTATAAGAAAAACAAGCTGGCTATGGTCGGCCTGTGCTTCCTTGTCGTGATGATCATCATGTCGATCGCCGTCCCGATCTTATCGAAGTACGGCTTCGAGACACAGAACATCGAGATACGAAACGCGCTGCCGTCCTGGGAACATCCGTTCGGTACTGACAAGCTGGGAAGAGACATCTTCGTCAGAGTCATGTACGGAGGCCGTATCTCCCTGTCCATCGCATTCTCAAGTGCCTTCATCTGTCTGATCATCGGTATCCTCTACGGCGGTATCGCCGGATATATCGGGGGCAGGACAGATATGATCATGATGCGCTTCGTCGATATTCTGGATTCGGTCCCGACACTCCTGTATGTCATCCTGATCCTGATGATCTTCGGCAATACCATCCCGGCCATGCTGCTGGCGATCTGCTTCACCTCCTGGATCGGTATGGCCAGACAGGTCAGACAGCAGGTGCGTTCCATTAAAGAGATGGAATTCGCTCTGGCGGCTACCGTCCTGGGTGCCAGCCACACGCGCATCCTGCTCAAACACCTCATCGTCAACGCGATCGGTCCGATCATCGTCAACCTGACGACGATGGTCCCGAGTGCCATCTTCACTGAAAGCTTTCTGAGTTTCGTCGGTATCGGTCTTGACCCGTCCATCCCTTCCTGGGGAAAACTGGCCAATGACTGCCGCGATATCTTCTTCACATTCCCGATCCAGATCACCTGGGTCATCGCCGCGATCTCGCTCACCTGTCTGTCCCTGAACTTCATCGGCGACGGCATCGGTGAAGCGTTCCAGACAAAGAAGAGATAGGAGGGAAGTATGCCATTACTCAAAGTAGAAAACCTGACCACTTCCTTCACTACTCCGCAGGGCAAAGTCCAGGCTGTCCGTGACGTCTCCTTCGAACTGAATGAAGGCGAAGTCCTCGGCGTCGTCGGCGAATCCGGTTCCGGCAAGTCCCAGATGATGTATACGATCATGGGCCTCCTGGCTGATAACGGCGTCGTCGAATCAGGAAAGATCACCTTCGACGGGGAAGATATCTCCTTAGCGAGCTTCCCGAATAAAAAAGCCTATGAAAACAAGATGCGGGAGATCCGCGGCAACAAGATCTCCATGATCTTCCAGGATCCGATGACTTTCTTAAATCCGGTCCTGAAGATCGAGACCCAGCTGATCGAACCGCTGATGAACCACACCAAAATGACAAAGGAACAGGCAAGACAAAGAGCTCTCGAACTGATGAGACTTGTCGGTATCCCTTCTCCGGAGAAGCGTATCAAACAGTATCCGTTTGAATTCTCCGGCGGTATGAGACAGCGTATCATCATCGCCATCGCTCTTACCTGCAACCCGAAACTGATCATCGCCGATGAACCGACAACCGCTCTGGACGTCACCATCCAGGCTCAGGTCCTCGAGCTGATCGATAAACTCCGCAAGGAGACCAATACCGCTGTCATCATGATCACCCACGACCTGGGTGTCGTCGCCAAGCTCTGTGACAGAGTGGCCATCATGTACGGCGGAAAGATCGTGGAAAGCGGTACGGACAAGGAGATCTTCTATGATCCGAAACATCCGTACACCCAGGGTCTTCTCAGCTGTGTCGCCAAGGTCGGCGAAGATGAAACAGAAGAGGAGCTGAAGCCGATCCCGGGTTCTCCTCCGGATCTTCTCAATCCGCCGAAGGGCTGTCCATTCGTCGACAGATGTGCCAGGGCGATGCGTGTCTGCAAGGACTATATGCCGGATCTGACTTCCAGCTCTTCTACCCACACCTTCAAGTGCTGGCTGGCTGATGAAAGAGCGAAAGGAGCGAAGTGACATGGAAAACGACGTCATCTTAAAAGTAACGGACTTAAAAACGTACTTCGATGTCACCAAGGGCATCTTCTCTCCGAAACAGATCGTCAAAGCCGTTGACGGTGTCAGCTTCGATGTGAAAAAAGGCGAGACCTTCGGTCTTGTCGGCGAATCCGGATGCGGAAAATCCACACTCGGAAGGACCATCGTCAAGCTCTACGATCCGGTAGGCGGCACGATCGAATTTGAAGGCAAGGACATCTCCAAACTCAAAGGAGAGGAATTAAAGGCCTTCCGCAAGAAAGTCCAGATGATCTTCCAGGATCCGTATGCCTCGCTCAATCCACGTATGACGGTCGGCGAGATCATCATGGAGCCGATGATCATCCACAACATCTACAAGACAGCGGAAGAAAGAGAAGCGAGAACAGTCGAACTGCTGAACATCGTCGGTCTCAAACCGGACCACATCCGCCGTTATCCAAGCGAATTCTCCGGCGGACAGCGGCAGCGTATCGGCATCGCCAGAGCACTGGCTGTCGATCCGGAATTCATCGTCTGCGATGAACCGATCTCCGCTCTCGATGTCTCCATCCAGGCTCAGGTCATCAACCTCCTGGAACAGATACAGAAAGAGCTGGGCTTATCCTACCTCTTTATCGCCCATGACCTCTCGATGGTCAGACACATTTCTGACCGCATCGGTGTCATGTATCTCGGTCATATGATGGAAATAGGACCGGCGAACGATATCTTCTACCGTCCGCTGCATCCTTATACCATAGCGCTTCTGTCAGCGATCCCTATCTCGGATCCGGATATCGCCAAAGCGAAACAGCGCATCATCCTGGAAGGGGAGATCCCGTCGCCGATCAACCCTCCGGCTGGCTGTCCGTTTGCGTCCCGCTGCTCCAAGGCAACGGAGAGGTGTTTCAGAGAAACACCGCAACCGATCCAGGTCGGAAGCCGACTGGTCACATGTTTCCTGTATGAAAAGTAAAAAGAAAGGAAGACAATGAACATGAAAAAATTACTCACATTATTGCTCGTTATGCTTATGGCTCTGTCTCTGGCAGCCTGCGGCGGTGGTGGAAACACTCCTTCCGGCGGCGGCGAAGGCGGAGGTGAAACACCATCTGCAGAACCGGTGATCTTCAAGTATGCAGTCGGTGACTCCCCGAACTATCTGGACCCGGCTATTGCTTCCGACTCCATCGGTTCCTATGTCATCAACCAGATGTATTATCCTCTGTATTACTTCTCTCCGAACGGTATCTTACCGGCAGCTGCCGCTGACACGAAGGTCAGCGACGACGGACTGGTCTACACCATCACGATCGTTGACAACAAGTGGTCGGATGGACAGCCTGTAACAGCTGAAGACTTTGTCTACGGACCGAAGCATGCATTATCTTTAGGCGACGCTGAAGTTTCTTACCTGGCATGGATCACTGACTACATCGTCAATGCGAAAGACTATGTCGGCAAGAACACTGATGAAATGACTGATCTCGGTATCAAGGCTCTCGACGACAAGACAGTCGAGTACACCCTTGTCAAGCCGTGCAGCTTCTTCACATCCTTACTGTGGGGCGGTATCTACTATCCGTTAAGACCTGACTTTGCGCCATCCGGTGACTACACCTGGGCTGACACTGTCGGTTATCCTTCCTGCGGTGCTTTCTATGCGACTTCCATCGACAGAGCTGCCAAGATCGAAATGGCCAAGAACGAAAACTGGTTCGACGCTGCCAAGGTCAAGGTCGACGGTCTGGAATGCCAGGTCGTTACCGATATGGAATCTCAGCTGATGGCTTACCAGGCAGACGAACTCGACTTCGCGACTTCCTTATCTGCAGGTACAGTCTCCAAGCTGTATGACGACAGCGAACTCTTCGCTTCCGGTAACGTCAACTACTACATGGAACTCAACATGAGACCGGATACTGCCAAGAACCCGGCATTACTCGACCTCAACGTCCGTAAGGCCATCCTGTACGGTATCGACAGACAGGCCATCTGTGACGCTATCGATGCCGGTACGATCTACTATCCGTTATACGGCTTTGTCCCTTACGGTATCGTCGATCCGACAGACGGCGACTTCCGTGAATCCGGCGGCGACTACTGCTCTTACGATCCGGAAGCTGCTGTTGAATTCCTGGCAAAGGCCGGATACAGCGTAGACAATCCGCTTGAACTCGAATACTACTACAACCAGAATACGACTCATGATACTGTCGCAGCCGTTCTGAAAGAACAGCTCGCCAAGATCGGCATCAACCTAAACCTCAAGACCGGTGATGTCCGTACCTTCTTCGATGACAGAGACAACCAGGGCAACTTCGAAGCAGCCAGAGGCGCTATGTCCGCTGACTACAACGACGCTCTGACCTATCTGGATATGCCGACAGCTACTTATCAGACCAAGGCTGTCTGGGGCGATACTGTATACGATGATCTGATGCTGGAGATCGCTTCCATGTCCGGTCAGGAAAGAATCGCGAAGCTGCACGAAGCTGAGAAGTACCTGGTTGAAGATCAGGCTATGGTCATCCCGCTCTTCGGTTACGGTTCCGCTGTCCTGCGCAAGCCTTACATCAGCGGCGACTTCGACAACGGCCAGGGCAACTCCATCTTCTGGTACGTTGAAAAGAACAAATAATTCGGCGGAAGATCATTTATCAAGAATCAGACATGTGTTGATCATGTGTCGCAAAGCATAAAACAGGAGATCATATAGATCTGCTGAGTTGAATGCCGGATAAGGGATCCTTCGGGATCCCTTATCTTTACTTAGAGTAGAAAGAGGAAGTTATGTACAGTCTAGTCAAACAGAATGAGATCCGGGACCGCAGTCTTAAGGAAAGACTGGAGATCATATTACCCCAGGTCATGGAAGAGTGCGGTGTCGAAAGCTGGCTTGTCGCCTGCAAGGAATACAACGAAGATCCGCTCTTCGACTTCATCACCCCGTCTCTTTATCCGACAGCCAGAAGACTGACGCTGCTGCTGTTCTACCACAGGGGAGATGTCACGAAGTGTCTTTCGGTCTCCCGTCCGGATCCGGCGTTGGATCAGTACTACGAAAGAGACTACGACGTCAAAAACGAAACGCAGTTTGAAGCACTGAAAAGAGTCCTCTATGAACTGGATCCTAAAAATATCGCGATCGACGTCTCCGAAGACAGCTTTGCCTTCACAGACGGTCTGACGCACTCGCTGTATAAGACCCTGAAGAAGGAACTGCCGGAAGATCTCACTTCCCGTTTCATTTCTTCGGATGATGTGGGGATACGTCTGTTAGAGACGAGGACCCCGACTGAACTTGCCTATTACCCGGAAGTCATGAGCGTGGCGACCGGGATCATTGATAAAGCCTTCTCTGACGAGGTGATCAAACCGGGTGTCACGACCTGCCAGGATGTCATGGATTTCATGGAACAGGAGGTCAATGACCTCGGCATCACCGTCTGGTTCCCGGCGACCATCGATCTGCAGAGAGGAGAAGGGATGCTGGGAGAAGAGACCGTCATTGAAAGAGGCGATCTCCTGCACTGCGACTTCGGGATCTTCTACCTGGGTCTTTGTACAGATACACAGCGTCTCTGCTACGTCTTAAAGGAAGGGGAGAGCGATGCCCCGAAAGAGCTCTACGACGCTCTTAAGAAAAACAACGCCTTCCAGGACATCGTCCGAAACAACATGGCCCTCTGTCTCACGGGAAATGAGACCTTCGACAAGAGTATCGAAGAAGGAAAGACCTTGGGCTTAAGACCTTACCTCTATTCCCATCCATGCGGCCTCTTCGGCCACTCTGCCGGACCGACCATCGGCTTATGGGATCACCAGAAGGGCGATATCCCGCATGGAAACAGAAAACTGTACAACGATACCTCCTATGCCCTGGAACTGAGTATCCTCGAGTATCTGGAGATGTATCAGAAAGATACCTTTATCTTTACTGAAGAGACTGTCATCCTGCACGATGGAAAGGTGAGCTTCCTGGATGACAGAAGAGAAAGACTCACTGTCATTGGAGGATGATCATGAAACCTGTCACACGCGATCTGTTCCTGAAATTTCAGCCTTTATCCAATATCCAGCTGAAAGACGGAAAACTCTGCTTCGTCTCCACTTCTGCCGATCTCAAAAACAACGACTATGTCCAGGATCTCCACGTTCTGGATCTCTCAGACGGAAGCGACAAGGTCGTCTTACGCAAGAAAAGGGTCAGCTATTTTCCGTTAACCAAGGACTTCCTCCTCGTCGATCCGGACAATAAGAAAGAAGGCTATACTTCCTTCCTCGCTTTGGAGGGAAGCAAGACCGTCAAGGCCTTTGAACTGCCGTTATCCGTCGATGACATCCGGGACTTCGACAGGAACAATTACCTCGTCCTGGCCACGGTCAACAGAGCCTGCCCGGATTTCTATAAGCTCACACCAAAAGAGCAGAAGACCTTCTTCAAGAAGCAGAAGGACAACAGCGATTATGTCATCCTCGATGAATACCCGTTCTGCTACAACGGCGCCGGCATCACCAACGGCAACCGCTCCACGCTCTTCCTGGTAAACAAGAAGACCAA
>JAFOMB010000151.1 GCA_017419065.1 Erysipelotrichaceae bacterium
AAGATGAATATCGTCTCCTGTGCGATGCTGTCGGCTTTTCTCTTACATACTCATAAACACTCTGTCGAAGAACTGACAGACTATTACAGGAATGCCATGATGACAGGACCGATGAACTGGTTCTGCCGCATGTCAGGAAAGAAAAAGTATACAGAGAAGGATATCGAAGGGATGAAGAAGACATCGGCCTTCAGAGCAGCTGATCGGAATCCCTATTCCTGGAATATGGAATACTATCCCTATGAAGACGGAAAGGGCTATGAAGCCCGCTTTACAAAGTGCGGGATCTGTACATTGATGAAGCAGCTCGGCCTGGAGTATGCCATCCCGGCGATGTGCCGTCTTGACTATACGATGGCGGAAGCCGGAGGGGTGACGGACTTCGTCAGAGAGTATACTCTTGCCTCAGGCGGCCCGTATTGCGACTGCGGATACAGAAAGAAGGACAGTTTATGAGCATAAAGTACGAGATCTTAAAAAGAGGAGCGAAGCTCATCGGCATCAAGAAGAGAAGCCAGAAGCCCGTTTCCGAGATCATCGAGATCAAGAAGAAGGAGAACGCGAAGATCGCTGTTCCGGACATCAAGGATGAGAATATCGCTTCCGAGGTGATCGGTGTCATGGGTTTCAAAGTCCTGAGACTGAAACATAAAAAGAAGACAGAGAAAGCCAACCTCTTCATCATCGGCGGCGGGATGGTAAGTGCCCCGAAACCGATGTCCATCAGAAAGGCTTTACGGATCTGTAAGGAGACCGGCATCGATCTCTATATCCCGTACTATCCTCTATGTACCGATTATCCGGTAAGCAAAGCCTATGAGATGATCTATGAGACATATAAGAAGATGCTGGAGGAGTATGAGCCGGAGAACATCTCCCTTCTGGGAACTTCCTCCGGAGGAAATCTCGCTTTAGGTCTTATCGCCTATATGAATGATATCCAAAGTCCTCTTCCGCGCCCTCGCTACATCCTGGCCATCTCTCCGGGTACCTGCCCAAGTAATGAAGAAGAGAAAAAGAGGATGAGGGAACTGGATGAGAAAGATGTCGCCATCTCCGCCAAGTATATGATCACCGCCGAAGAGATCATGAGGCACGGAGAAGAAGTCCCTGACTATATGATCCGCTTACAGAACGGCGATTTCACAGGCTGTCCTCAGACGGATTTCATCTACGGTACAGAGGAAGTCCTCTATGCGGTCGCGCCTTCCTTCAGGAAAGCCATGGAGAAGTATCATGTCAATGCCCGCTTCTTTGAAGGAGAGAGGATGTTCCACTGCTATCCGGTCTTCCCGATCTGTAAGGAAGCGAAAGAAGGATGGGATCTGATGGTGAAACTGCTGAAGGAGAACGGATGATGGAAGACTATAACGATATCGGGATCTCTTCCGGCCTCGATGGCAAACGCATCCGCAAGCTCCTTTGTATCGGGATCTTCGCTGCTGTCATGGTACTGGTGGGTGATATGCTGCTGGGATACGGCGTCCACGATCCTTCAAAAGAAGGACTGGAAGGCTTCCTGTCCGCTTATCTCACTTTGTCCGACACCCGGATCTTCTGGTCAGCCTTTCTGGGTCTTATCGGGATCCCGTTAGAGACATTATGCTGGTTTGGGATCTACCGGCTGATCGTCCCTTATTCAAAACACTATGCCCATATCCTCCGTTCGGGGATATTCGGCTGTATGGCTTTCGGAGCCTGCGGGGTCCACGTACCGTGCCTGGCGGCCGTCTATGTCTATAAGCATCTTTATGAGGTCTCTCCGGAGAAAGCTCTTGAGATCTCTTTCCGGTTCGGTCTTTACTTCCTGCTTCCGGCGATGGTCCTCTTCTTCCTCTTCTGGGCTGTTTTTTCCTATGGAGAGATCATGACCGTCGCGAAAGGATATTCCCCGCTTCCGAAGAAGTGCTGGATATTCTCTCTGCCGGTCGGACAGGGACTGGTAATGCTGCTGAAACTGCTTCCGGAGACAGCACTGAGAAATGCCCTGACAGCCGGATGGATCAGTCTCGGGAATATCTGGATGCTTCTGGGACTGCTCATCGCCGGAAAGAAAGCAGGCCTCTATGAATAAAACCTTTGAGACAAAGATCAGCGATCTTGCCTGGTGGATCATGGACATCCCCGGAAACCTCGGATGGATCCTCTATCTCATCACTGTCTATCAGATCCTGAAAGAAGGAATGGATCTTTACGCTTTTCTGCTTGCGATACCGGCTGTTCTCATGATCATCGGGGTCATAGAGCTGATCAGCGAGAGGATCGCGAAACTGGACAGAGTACTGCCGAAGAAGAGACTTTACCGGGGTTTCGGTGCTTTGACATTAGGAGGTCTTCTCGGAACAGTTCTCTCTATTTACGGTCTGTTTGTAAGAGGATTGACCATCAGGTTATTGATCGGTTCTATCCTCTGTATGATATTTGCGGGAGCGATCTTCTTCAGTTTCAAGGAGAAAAAAGATGTTCTGGGATAGAGTGGCCGGGGTCTATGACCTTTTTGCGTACTTCTACAATAAGAAGGTCAACGAAGAATTATGTCAGAAGACAGTCTCTCTCATAGAGAAAGACGATAAAGTCCTGGATTGCGCCTGCGGGACGGGGATGATCACCAGGGTCATTGCCCCGCACTGCACAGAAGTCACTGCTGCAGATATCAGTGAAGGGATGCTGGAAAGGACGAAGAAGAAGTGTACTTCTTATAAGAACGTTCATATTCAAAAAGCCGACATCCTGCAGCTTCCCTTCCCGGATCAAAGCTTTGATAAAGTCATTGCCGCCAATGTCATCCATCTGCTCGATGAACCGGAGAGAGCTCTGAAGGAACTTCTCCGGGTATGCAAGGAAGACGGGATGATCATCTTACCTACCTATGTCAATAAGAAGGATGACGGCGATATCACGGTCTTCTCGAAGACAGTCGGGAAGGCCGGAGCGGATTTCAAGAAGGAATTTACCCTCTCTTCTTATGAGGCCTTCCTGAAGGAGGAAGGAGTTGAAGCGGAGGTCACCCTGATAAAGGGAAGAGTTCCGTGCGCCTTTGCGGTAATAAGGAGGAATCATGAAACACAGAAACTTTGAAGTGGAAACAGACGG
>JAFOMB010000152.1 GCA_017419065.1 Erysipelotrichaceae bacterium
GGCGACCAGGGCATGATGTTCGGCTACGCCTGCAATGATACAAAGGAATATCTGCCGGTAGCCATGGTGATCCTGCAGAAGTTCGCGGAGTACTATGACACGCTCGTTCACTCCCATGAAGACTTTTATCCGGATGGGAAAGCTCAGATCACCGGGATCTATGATGATGACTTCAACCTGGTGAAGATCAAGGACTTCACTGTCTCCTACAACAACTCCGAGAAAAACAGAGAAGTCACTGACAGGATCCTGGAAGACTATCTGGTAACACTCTGTAAAGAATACGGATTGGAGGTAGAACGCTTCCTGATCAATCCGACCGGCAAGTTCCTGATCGGCGGATTTGAAGGGGATGCGGGACTCACCGGAAGAAAGATCGTCGTGGATTCCTATCAGTCTTTCGCCAATGTCGGCGGCGGCTGCATGAACGGAAAGGATCCGACCAAGGTCGACCTCTCCGGAGCCTATATCGCCAGAGTATTCGCGAAGGAACTGCTGGAGGAAAAGAGGCTGAAGTGGTGCGAGGTACAGCTGTCCTATGCGATCGGTATGAGAGAGCCATTGGCCATCTATATCGATTCCGATCAGGGGAATCTCACCCCTCCGCAGGAGTGGTATACCAGAGGAGAACCGAAAAACATCATCGAAGAACTGCAGATGAAGAAGATCTGTTACGAAAAGCAGGCGATGTACGGCCACTTTCGGGACTGAGAAAAAGATGAGAGAACTTTGAGAGATCGAAGTTCTCTTTTTCGTTTACCCTGAAGGAAAGGAGAAAAGTCATATGGAAATATAATGACAAAATAATTATAATATATGTATAAAGAACTGCGGTTTGAATGGGATGAGAATAAAAACAGGATCAACAGAAAGAAACATCACGTTTCCTTTGAAGAAGCCTGTGAAGCATTTCTGGATGAAGAAGGCCTGCTGATACCGGATCCGGATCATTCAGATGATGAAGAGAGATTCGTACTGCTCGGTATGACGTCAAAGATGGCTGTTCTGACAGTTGTACACTGTCTGAGGGAAGAAGAGAGTGTGATAAGGATCATCTCCGCGAGGGCAGCCACCAAAAAAGAAAGAACAGTGTATCTGGAAAGGAGAAGGAACAGGTGAGAAAGGAATATGATTTTACGGAAGGTGTCAAGAATCCTTACGCGAAAAAGCTGAAGAAGCAGATCACCATGAACGTGGACGAAGAAGTCATCGTCTATTTTAAGAAACAGGCTTCAAAGACAGGGATCCCTTATCAGACGCTGATCAATCTCTATCTGGCTGATTGCGTCAAAAACAGAAGAAAGCTTTCGATGAGCTGGGATGAATGAGAAAAAGATGAGAGAGCTTTGACAGATCGCAGATCGATATCCCTGTACAGCGATGTGTTACTATGAAAACAGATACAGAGAACATCAAGGAACCGGAATCAGCAAAGGAGGAAACTCATGGATACATTCACCATCATCGTCGGGGTCCTGATCATCGCAGGACTTGTCATATCGCTGATCCTCAGGAGGTCGGAACCCTTCCTGCTGGCATTCTATGTGATGTTTGTGATCGCTGTCTTCCAGATCGAAGGGGAAATGGGGATACGGATCCTGACTCTTGCGATCTTCACGATTGCCTTTATAGGCCTATGGGCCCTATTCTTATGGATACAGAGAAAGATAAATGAAAGAAGAGGATAGACCGAAAGGTCTTTTCTTTTTGCGTTAGTTAGTGAAAAAAATACCGAACTATGAAACTTTTCAGGTAGAAGTGAACGTTTTAAAGAGAATATAATGAAATTAAGGTAATCATCCGTATGACTTTTCATACGGCAGAAAGGACAATTATGACGAATATTGACGAGAGAGTATGCATTATCGGCGGAGGTCCGGCTGGGATCTCTGCGGCAATGTATCTGCAGTTCAAGGGCTACCGGAACTATGAGATCTATGAAAAGCTGAACAAGGTCGGCGGCAAGAGCTATTCCCCGAAGATCATGGTCAACGGCGAAGAGAGATCTTTTGAGACCGGTGCCATCATGGGTGCCATCACCTATCACGCTGTCCATGAAGTGGAGAAATTCGCCGGTGTCGGACACTTTGACGGTCCGAACATGAGACGTATGTACCGTGATTCCTCCGGCAAGGAGATCTATCCGTTCGACGTCAAGAAGAACCCGTCCATCAAGAAGACGAGAGACCTTCTCAAGCTGAAGGCGCAGATGAAGAAGCTCGTCGAGATCATGGAGACCAAGTACAAGGGCTATGACTGCTATGGCCATATCGGTGTTGCGGAAGGCCGCTATTCCGGTCTGTCCAAGGGCGTCAACGATGCCCTGCTTCCGATCGAAGGCGTCAACCCGAACCTGAAGGACCTCGCTCTTCCGTTCAATGAGTTCTGCAAGCTCAACGGTGTGGAAGAAGTCATGAAGATCTGGATCGGCCCGTACACTTCCTTCGGCTACGGCTACTTCGATGAGATCCCGGCTGCCTATGTCATGAAGTATCTCGATACGACGACAGCCATCGAGTTCGTCAACATGAGACTGTGGACCTGGAAAGACGGTACTCAGTCCATCTATGAAGCTGCCAACAAGAAGCTCATCCATCCGGCACATCTGAATACGGAAGTCGTCAAGGTGGAAAGACCGGCAGAAGGCACGGAAGGCAAGATCAAGGTCACGCTGAGAACAGCGGAAGGCGACAGAGTTGAAGAATTCGACAAGCTCATCGTCACGACACCGTTAGACTGGTTTGCCCAGTATGCGGATGCCAGAGAAGAAGAAAAGGAACTCTTCTCCAAGATCATCCACGAGAAGTATGTCGACTTCATCGCCACCTTCGAACCGAATGAAGGTCCGACGATCTCCGGCTACATCTTCGACAATATGACACCGGAAAGACTCGGCCACGCTATGGTCTACTATCACAGATGGGAAGACCTCAAGGGTGACTGCCCATGTGTCGTCTACGCTCTGAGAAACCACATGGGAAGCAAGGATGCCGACTACAACTACACGATCAACGCCATGCTGGATGACATGAGACTCTGCGGATTCCGTGTCAAGGAAAGACTCTACGAACAGGAGACCTACTACTGTCCGCATGTCTCTCCGGAAGACTATGCCGCCGGCTGGTACGATAAGCTCGAAGCGATGCAGGGCAAGCAGAACACCTACTACGCCGGTGAGATCATCTCCTTCGGCGATATGGAAGACACCTGCGCGGCTTCCAGAGACCTGATCGGAAGATTCTTCTAAGAGTAAGAGGGCAGGAATGAAAGATCAGCTCAACAGAATGGTCAATGACCGTGACTACCGTCAGGATCCGAATTATGCAGCACCTGATAAAGAGAAGGAAGCGCTGGTCCTGAAGCTCGGTACCATGATCACGGACCGCTATCTCGTAAAGTACACCAATACGATGAAGACCGATGATCCGGAGTATTGGGCACTGGACGCTGTACTCACCAAGGAGGAAGTCAAGTTCCTTCTGAGCTTCAAGAAGACCAGAGTCAACTATGATGCGGAACAGCTTGCCAGGATGAATGACATGTCTCTCGAAGAGACACAGAGGATGATCGATCATCTTCTCTGGATCGGTGTCCTGGAGTCCAACAGGGAGAATGAAGACTGTCATCTGCAGTATGATGTCCCGATCTTCGTACCGGGTATCGCGGAATTCATGATGATGAATGACCAGCTCACGGCAGAACATCCGGAACTGGCTACCTTCTTCAACCTGATGACGCAGATGCCTCTGGAGAACGTCACCCAGATGGTCCCGGAAGGCGGCGGCGGTATCGGCATGCATGTCATACCGGTCGAAAAGGCCATCGCTGCCGAGAACACTTCTGTTCCGGTAGAGCACATCTCCCACTGGCTGTCCAAGTATGACAAGTACTCGGTCGGACAGTGTACCTGCCGCAAGCAGCAGACGATGAGAGGGGAAGGTTCCGGCGAGATCAACGGGGAATTCTGTGTCGGTGTCGGCGACCTGGCAGAGTATTGCGTCAACAGAGGCATGGGACGCTACATCACCTATGAAGAAGCTCTGGAGATCTTTGAAAGATCCGAGCGGCACGGTTTCGTCCATCAGATCACCAATATCGACGGTGAAGACAAGATCGTCGGTATCTGCAACTGCGCCCCGGGTGTCTGCAACGCCATCCGCACCTCGCAGTTATACAACACCCCGAATATGTCGAGAAGTGCCTACAGGGCCCATGTGGAAGCCGAGAAGTGCGTCGCCTGCGGCAAGTGTGTCGAAGTCTGTCCGGTCGGAGCGGCCAAGTTAGGCCAGAAGCTCTGCACCACAAAGGGCGAGATACAGTATCCGAAGTCTGAACTTCCGGACGGCAAGCTCTGGGGTGCGAAGAAATGGAACCCGAACTACAGAGAAGACGCCAAGATCAACTGCTATGAGACAGGTACCGCTCCATGCAAGACGGCCTGTCCGGCACATCTGGCGATCCAGGGCTATGTCAAGATGGCGAAAGAGGGACGATACCTCGATGCCCTCAAGCTCATCAAGCAGGACAATCCGTTCCCGGCTGTCTGCGGGGCTGTCTGCAACAGACGCTGTGAAGACGCCTGTACCAGAGGCATGGTCGATGAACCGATCGCGATCGATGAGATCAAGAAGTTCATCGCCGCTCAGGAACTGAAGGAAGAAAACCGCTACCTGCCGGTCTGTGAAAAGGATGACGGCGGCATGTGGGGTCCTGACTATAAGATGGCAATCATCGGTGCCGGTCCTGCCGGCATGACGGCTGCCTACTACTTACGCACCAGAGGCTATGATGTCACGGTCTTCGAAAAGGAAGACAGGCTCGGGGGCATGCTGACACTGGGTATCCCGAACTTCCGTCTGGAAAAGGATGTCCTCAACGCTGAGATCGACGTCCTGAAGCAGATGGGCGTGGAATTCAGGACCGGCGTGGAAGTCGGAAAAGACGTCACGATCCAGGAACTCAGAGATCAGGGCTACAAGGCCTTCTATCTGGCGATCGGCTTACAGGGCGGCAGAGCTGCCGGTGTGCCGGGAGAAGACAGTGAAGGCGTGGAATCCGGTGTCTCCTTCCTGAAGAGAGTCAACCTCAGCGGCAAAGTTTCCCTCAACGGGGATGTCGTAGTCGTCGGCGGCGGCAATGTCGCGGTAGACGTTGCGAGAACGGCTGTCAGATGCACGAACGGCAAGGTCACGATGCTGTGCCTGGAAGGCGAAAAGGAAATGCCGGCGGCATTAGATGAAGTCGCGGAAGCGAAAGCGGAAGGCATTGAAGTCCTCAACGGCTGGGGCCCGAAAGAGATCCTCCACGAGAACGGAAAAGTCACAGGCATCGTCTTCAAGAGATGCACGAGAGTCTATGATGAAGACCACCGCTTCTCTCCGTTATACGACGAAGAGGATACGATCACATTACAGTGTGAGAACGTCCTCGAAGCCATCGGCCAGTCCGCTGTCTGGGGCGACCTCCTCAAGGGTGAAAATGTCGAGCTCAACCGCAACGGTACTGTCGTCCATGACCCGGTCACCTTTGAGACGAGCGTTCCGGATATCTTCACCGGCGGCGATATCGCCTGCGGTGCGAGATTTGCGATCGACGCGATCGCCGATGGAAAGATGGGCTGCGAATCCATGCACAGAAGCGTCCATGAAGGACAGGATCAGCGCATCGCCAGAGACCTGCGTCAGTTCATCGAACTCGACAAGGAAACAGCTGTCATCCACGGCTTTGATACTGCCGGAAGACAGATCCCGGGTCACCTCGATGTCGATCCGAAGACCACCTTCTCCGATACAAGACTCCCTCTGACAGAGGAACAGGTCAGAAGAGAGGCCAACAGATGTCTCTCCTGCGGCCGTACCGTTGTCGATGAGAACAGATGTATCGGATGCGGTCTGTGTACGACAAGATGCGAATTCGACGCGATCCACCTCAAGAGAGATCTCCCGAACGCATCCAGAATGATCCGCTGCGAAGACAAGTTCGGTCCTATCGGTATCCAAGCCGCTACCCGCGGTGTCAAGATCGCCGGAGGAAGCCTGAAAGATCTCGTCAAAATCGTCCGCAAGAAATAAATCCAAGGACAGCGAAAGCTGTCCTTTTTCTTTTAGGAAACCCTGTGCCAAAAAGAGAACAGGCAGGGGAGTACAATATAGTTATCAGGAATTTGGTAAAATGAAAAGTGGAATGAAAGAGACGGTCATACTGGCACCTCATTGTAAGCAGAGAGAACTCTTCAGGACTTTAGCCCGCTTCGGGAAGGATCATTTCGGTGTCCGGGTGATGGATGCCGGAGAACTCTCTAAAACGCTGCTTCTCAGAAGCAGCGTTTCCTATGGGAAGCTGATCGCTTTGAAAGAGGAGACCTATCTCTACGACTCCTTTTTAAGAGATATTCCTTACTTCCGCCTTTCTTCTTTTCAGGACAGCCGGCATATCGCTGTAAGCTTCCATCAGCTGCGCTCCCTGATCCTTCAGGATGAAGAAAAGACCATCTCGGATAAGCTGAAGGAAGGGGTCTTCCTTGAGAAGAATGAAGCACTGACAGAAGTCTATGAACGCTATAACAGACTGAAAAAAGAAGCCGGTGTTCTGGATGAGATCGACCTGATCCGTCTGGCTGTTGAGAAGGCGGAGAAGAGAAAAGATATCTCTTTCAAAAGCCTGAAGGAATACCCGCTGACACCGCTGGAGGAAGCCCTTCTGAAGAAGGCCTCCGGCGATCGCGAAGAGATCTCTCTGCGTGATCTCTATCCAAAGGGTGAGGAAAGAGAATTCTCCTATCATCAGGCCTATGACATCTCGGATGAGATCCGGGAAGTTCTGGAAGATATCTATCAGAAGAACATCCCGTTTGATGAATGCCTGATCGCTTTGAGCTCGTCATCCGATTATCTGCCTTTACTGTATGACACTGCCGTTTTATATGACGTGCCTCTTTCTTCGGGGCTCGGCTGGCCTGTCACGCTTTCTTCGGCAGCCGGTTTACTGAAGCGTTATGATGACCACGCCCGCTATGGCTTCCACGCGGTGGAGAGCCTGAAGAGACTGGTGCTCTTCGAGGGCTTTGATAAGTCTGTTTTCTTGGAAAAGACAGGACTTGAGGAAAGAGAACTGGAAGACTTCCTGAAGGCGGCAGGACAGCTGCGTTTAGATGGAAGCGATCACGATAAGAAGACGCTGAAGGCGTACCGGGGCGTCCTGGATAAAAACCATCAGAAAGGTGATAAGGCCAACACGCAGAAGCAGATCGAAAAGGACGAGCGCTTCTATCAGGCTGCCCTGATCCTCTCGGAGGAGTTCTCCAAAGGTCTCCCATACTTCCTGGATACCTATACCCTGCGCCGACAGAGTGAAAGGGCAGGAAGGATCGATGAGGGTGCTGTACGGGCCTTTACTGAGGAACTGGAGCGCTACTTCTATGAGAAGAAGAGTGATGACTACAGCGATATCTTCGAGCTCCTGTTCAGAAACAATGTGGCGAAAGAAGACGAGACACCGGGAAGACTCTTTGTGACAGATATCCCGGGAGCTCTGACATCTCTCAGAAAACACATCTATATCCTGGGACTGAGTGCTGACCGCTTCCCGGGGAAGGCGAAGGAAGATCCTTACTTCCTGGATGACGACCTCTCGCTCTTCTATGAGAAGGCGATGTTCCTGTCTGAAGAGAAGATACAGCGGAAGAAGGAAGAACTCTATGACCTGCTTTCTTTAGGAAGACACAGCAGCTGCGAGATCACGCTTTCCTATCCTTCCTATGACATCGCGGCGATCAAGGGGGCCAATCCTTCCAGTATCCTCTTCGAGATCTATCAGAAAGACCATCCGGAAGCGGACATGGACGCCTTTACGAATGTTTTGAAGAAGACGGGTTTCTTCTCCGCGGACCTGGATCCTCTTAGGGAGATCGGGAAGAAGGGGGAAGACCACATCCTCCTGGTGACACCTGAGAAGAAGGGTGTCGAAGAGAAGGCCATCACGAAGAGAAAGTTCTCGCCGTCGGCGATCGAAGACTACTTCGCCTGTCCGAAGCAGTTCTACTATAAACGCATCCTGCGCCTGGAGGAGAAAGAGGATGATGATGTCCTGAAAGTCCTGCCGGCAGATATACTCGGGACTCTGGCCCATGCGCTCATGGAGGAGATCGCCGGGAAAGACATCGACAGAACAGACTTCCTGAACTTGTGTAAGGAAGCTTTTGAAGACGCCATGAAGCAGAGAGTCCCTGTTTTTGAAGAAGACAGAAAGGCTGAAGAGAAGCGCTTCCTGCAGATGATGAGAAGGGCCTATGACGCCGATCCTCATAATGAAGTCCTCTCTGCCGAGGAAAAGCTCTCTGCCCGTCATCCAAGCGGCATCATCATCGAAGGCTTCCCGGACAGAGTCGAGAGGAATCGCAGCGGTCAGGCGATCATCGCCGACTTCAAGACCGGGAGAAAGATCCACCACGTGGATGATGATATCCTGACCTGCCTGCAGGTCATCCTGTACGCCTATATCCTCGAAAGCAGCGGCACCGATATCAAGGCCTGTGTCTACCGCTATCTCCGTCACTCCCGCAACGTCACGATACAGTATGACGAAGAAAACAAGAGAGTACTGGGAGAGATGCTGGAAGGGATGGAGAAGGCTCTGGAAGCCAATGAATTCCCGTGTATCGAAAAGCCGGACGTGAATAAGGAGCCGTGCCGCTATTGCGATTATCAGAACCTCTGCGGACTGTGGAAGGGAGAAGAAGATGAGTGAGATCCTGAAAGACCAGGCTGAAAGAGATATGATCATCCGTGAGACGAAACGGAATATTTTCGTCGAGGCCGGTGCCGGATCCGGAAAGACGACGATCCTCGTAGAGAGGATGGTCGCCATGGTGGAAAGCGGCATCCCGATCTCTTCGATCTCCGCCATCACATTTACCAAGGCTGCCGCCAATGAGTTCTATGAACGCTTCCAGAAGAGACTCGTGGAACGCTCTCATGAAAAAGAAGAAGATTATATAGAAGGACCGGCGAAGCTGCCGAGACCGACAGAGCTCAGCCGCAAGAGATGCGAGGAAGCCCTGCGCAACATCGATCTCTGCTTTTTAGGGACTATCGACTCCTTCTGCAGTCTCTTATTATCGGAATATCCGTCGGAAGCCTCTATCCCGTCTTCTGCCGGTACACATGAAGAAAAGGAGATGGCGGAGATCTACTCCCGCCACTACTCCCTGATCAAGGACGGCAGTTATGGAGAAGAACTCCGGGAGAAGGCCCTGGCTTTTGAGGGACTTCTCGATTCTTCCAAAGACGCGAGAGACCTCTTCGTCTTCCTGTTCGGGAAGATGATGGATCTGCGCAACGGGACTTTTGATTACCCGGAGATCACAGAGGGATTTGAAGACTATTTCAGAGAAGAGAAGTCTTTACTGTTGGGAGCTTTCTCGGAACTGAGAAAGAGGAGCGGGTTCCGTCTTTCCGGCACCAAGAAGAACGAGGAATCCTGGGAATACTTCTTACGCAATGATATCGAAGAAGACCTGGAGGACAACGCCGTCATCTCTATATACAACGACCTCAAGGCCATCAAGGGCATGCGCCTGATCTATGACGAGGAGGCGATGGAGACCACTGCGGACATCCGGAAGCTCTTCTCTCCTCATCAGAACAGCCGTATAAAAAAAGAAGTCGTCTATGACTATTACCATTTCGAAGAGACTGCCGATGAGATGATCAGAAAGATCGATAACTACCGTCTCTCCCGCGCCGCTTCCTTTGTGGAAGAGTGTCTTCCGGCACTGAGTGAAAGAATGAGAGAAGAGGGATCTCTCAGTTTCTTTGACTACCTGCTCTATCTCAGAGATACCCTGAAGAAGGATGCCGGGAAGGAAGGGAGACTCATCCGTCAGATCCAGAAGAAACGCCGCTATTATCTGATCGATGAATTCCAGGATACCAATCCGATCCAGGCGGAGATTTTCTTCTATCTCTCCGCGGAAACAATCGAGGAAGACTGGCGGAACTGTGTCCCTTATCCGGGAAGTCTCTTCATCGTCGGAGACCCGAAGCAGTCCATCTACCGCTTTCGCAACGCGGATATCGCCTCCTTCAAGAGAGTCGGAGAGATGTTTGAAAAAGAAGGCTGTTCCTCCTTGAAACTGAATACGAACTTCCGTTCCGCGCCATCTGTCTGCGACTGGTTCCGCGAGACCTTCCGGAAGATCCTGAGCGAAGATACGGAAGACCAGTGTGCCTTTGAAGACATCTACGCCGGAAGAAAGGAAGACACGGAAGGGACGCTGTGCGGGGTCTATTCCTATCCTGTCAATAAAGACAAAGGAAAGAAGAGCGACGAAGATAAGAAGATCGTCGAGATCATCCGCCGTCTTGTGAACAACGATGCCATCCTGATACAGGATCGAGGTCAGAGAAGAAAGATCCGCTATGGCGATTTCATGATCATCACCGAGAAGAAGGCCTCTACTTCCGAGATCGGGGTCATCCTCCACAAGGAGGGGATCGCCTGCCGCATCGAGGGAGACATGTCTCTGAAAGACTGTCCGGCCTTACTGGATGTGATCGCAATCTATGGGGCTGCCGTCAGGAAGGATTCGAGGAAATACGCCGCTGCCATGGCCAAGGCTGCCTGCTTCGGCTATGAAGATAAAGAACTCTATCCTCTGTTAGAAGACATGACGAAAGAGGAAGTGCCGGAAGATTCTCTGGAAGCTTTACGGCGAAGCCTTATTGCGAAGAAAGACAGCTGTTCCC
>JAFOMB010000153.1 GCA_017419065.1 Erysipelotrichaceae bacterium
ATTTCACTGTATCAAAAGAAAACAGGGATCCTGAGATCCCTGTATAACTCTGTTTAACGGAGGAAGATCTTCCTCAGTCCTTCGGCATCTTTGATCACGAAACTGCTCTGGGCCGTCTTTTTGATGTAGCCTTCTCTGACAAAGCGCTGTATGTAGCGGCTGACAGTTTCCTGTCTCAGGTTGATGGCTCCGGAGATATCATCCAGTCTTCTTACGACCGTTCCATCCTTGGAACGGCGGAAGGAGTACAGGAAGAATCCTGCCAGTCTTTCTTCCGGTGTCGGTGCCGAGAGGACGGCGATCTTTTCATCGGCGTCTTTGAGCTGACTGGAGAGCGATTCGATGATTTCCGGGAAGATGTTCTGATTGCGGATCATCATCTTCTCCACTGCCGATCTCGGATATTCATAGACGACTGTGTCGCTCAGACAGATGACGCTGAAACGGTAGCGGTGTTCTCTTTCGAAGAAACTTCCCCAGAAGGCATCACCATCCCGGAAGAAGCCATAGATCACTTCTTTTCCATCGGCATCATAGGAGACCATCTTTCCCGATCCTTCATAGATACAGACCAGTCTGTCGGTTTCCTCCCCTTCCCGGAAGATCTGATCACCCTTGGAATAATTCTTTACAGTCTTTACATCATCGAATTCTTCCGTCTCCGACAAAAAGGCAGTATCTGCTGTCATAGGCGGTATAATGATTCGTTTTTCGGAGTTTGGTTGAATAGTCATAGTAGAGTTTTATAGATCCTGTAGAAGTGTTGTATATAGTCAAACTGATTTGAATCAAGTTCATATTACCTAACAGATCGTTTTCTTACCTTGACTGAAATCAAATTGTCAAACTTAGAATTGTTTAGTTACAAAAACAGGGATCTTCCTGTTCAGAAGGCCCCTGTTACGATACAAGTATTCACGTATGGTACAGACCGCTGAAGCGGAAGGGATATTTCGATGGTTCTAGAAGTCCATGGCCATCCGTGAGGATTCCTCCACGGAGAGCTGTTTTACGTCTTTGTTTTCAACGCCGTAGACCTTATCAGCCAGAGAGAGGACACTCGGCCTGTGGGTCGTGACGATACAGGTGCGGTCCCTGTTTCTGTCCATGATGTTGCGCAGGACTTTTCTCTCCGTAGCGACATCCAGGGCGGAAGTCGCTTCATCGAGAAGGAGGACCGGGGCATCTCTCAACAATGCCCTGGCGATGGCGATGCGCTGGCCCTGACCTTCGGAGAGGCCCCGGCCCTTTTCGCCGACAGAGGAGTTTATCCCCTCGCTCATCTCTTTTACGAAGTCCCAGGCACAGGCGCACTTCAGCGCTTCGACGATCTCTTCATCAGGGGCATCTTCCTTTACGATGCGCATGTTTTCGGCGATGGTGCCGGAGAGGATGGTGTTGCCCTGCGGGACATAGGAGAAGTGATGACGGAGATCGGCATTGCCCGGGGTGAAGATCCCCTCTTCATCCAGCAGTCCGGCCTTCCCCTTTTGCGGTTCTATAAGTCCCAGCATCAGTCTGATCAAGGTGGTCTTTCCCTGACCGGACGGACCGATGAGAGCGACGATCTCGCCCGGATCAGCTTTAAAGTTTGCATTCAATAATACAGGTTTCTCTTCTTCATAGGCGAAGTCGACATCTTCGAGTACTACACTCAGCTTCCCTTCTGTCTTTTTGGAAGAGAGGTGTTTCTCCTTCGGAAGCTGGGAGAGCTCCCGGATGCGGTGAGCACTGATCGAGGCATTTAAGAAGTTCGGTATGATGGCAACGGTATTGTTGAAGGCAGCAGCCATGCGGCCTCTCTGCGTCAGGAAGAGCGTCATCGTGCCGTAGGTGATCTGATGGTTCCAGAGGAGATAGAGACAATAGC
>JAFOMB010000154.1 GCA_017419065.1 Erysipelotrichaceae bacterium
AATAAGAGATCGAGATCCTGGAAGCTCTTCTTGAATTCATCGATCTTCTTTTCCTTGATCGAATTGGAGACGCCTTCCACGAAGTCCAGTCCGGAGATGAAGCCGACCTTCTTGCCCTGCTTCGTGCTCAGCACAAAATTCCCTATCGCATTCAGCAGATGGGTCTTTCCCAGACCGGAGTTTCCGTATATGAACAGTGGATTGTAGACGATTCCCAAATTGTTGGCACAGGTCCAGGCAGCGATCTGCGCCTGCGCATTCGAACGGCCGATGACGAAGTTGATAAAGGTGAAACTCGGATCGACAGACCGGTAGATGAACTGATTATCGTAGGAAGATTCATTCTCCTGGATATCTTCGTACTGATCTTCTCTCAGGATCCGCACGGAGAAGTCTTCGTTGAGAGGGTCTCCCTCCTTTTCTACGACCTCCTTCAGAAAGAATTTGATCATTTCCTTGTTCTGATCGAGGATCGAATAAGTGATGAAATCTGGAACCGTTATGATCGCACCGTCATTGTTGAAGGACTCCAGTTTCGATGACTGGATGAAGTACTGATTAAAAGAATCATCATCGATACGATGTGATTCGTATATCTTATTCAGGGTCTCATCCCATACATGTTTGAAGTAAAAATCCTTATGAGTCATACAAAATACCTATAGACGGTATGAATATCATAGCACAAGTTTTCCACACTTTTTTGTCAAAATATCAGGGAGTTTTCCACATTCCACATACCGGTATTTTCAAATAGCCCATGATTATCGGCTTATTATGAGTTTTCCACACTTTTCCACATTTTTAAAAAGTGGAAAACCTGTGGATTTGTTTTCCCCACAATTATCCACAGTGGAATAAAGTGGAAAACTTTGTGAAAACTACATGGTATTCCACATTATAAAGTCAGAAATATCCCATAAAATAAGCGTTTCAGAGACTTTTCCACATACTCACATATTGTTGAAAAAGTCAAAATGTGGATGTGGAAACAAGTTGAGAACCCTATATTTTACCAGGTGTAAAAAGAGGACTTATCCACCTTGATAACCCGGTCTTATCCCATATGTGGAAAAGGAATGTGTTAAGATGGAATCGATATGAAAAGAAAGCCGGAAAAAACCATATTTACCAATATCTGCCTGGTCTATCAGGGCGATCAGATCCTCGTTCAGGAACGCCATAAAAAGGACTGGCCGGGACTTACCTTCCCGGGCGGCCATGTGGAAAACGGCGAGAACTTTCATGACGCTGTCATCAGGGAAGTGAAGGAAGAAACAGGGTTAAAACTGAAGAGACCGGTCCTCTGCGGGATCGAGGAATTCAAGACTGAAGAAGAGGACAGATACATCATGCTGTACTACAAATGCAATGACTTCACCGGGAAGCTGAAGAGTTCCAAGGAAGGGGAAGTCTTCTGGATCAATAAGAATGATTTAGATAAATACAAACTCTCTTTAGATCTCAAGAGGATCTATAAAATCATGACGAGCGAAGAACTCAGCGAGATCATCTACTACTACGATAAGAACGGAAAGTGGAGATCGAAGATCGTATAAAAAACACCCTTTATCAGATGATGAAGGGTGTTCTAAACAATAATGAGAAAGAATATCTATTCTTTGATATCGCCTCTGTCCTTGAGATCCTGAACGATCTCCGCGAAGCGCTTTTCATCCAGGGAGTACTTCATGGAATAGATGAAATAGCCGATGACGATCAGGATGAGCGGAACGATCAGCATGGAGTTCTTGAAGATGATCTTGCCGGTGTCATCGATAGCTGTTGCCGCGACATCACCGCTCTTGATACCGGAGAGGACCAGGGTGATGGAGACGATACCGGTAGCCAGAGCACCGCCGATCTTGTTGATGAGAGGCTGGATGGAAAGAGTGATGGAATCATTTCTCTTACCCAGTTTCCACTGACCGTATTCGATCGTATCGGAGATGAACATCAGCATCAGTAATTGAATGAAGGCTTCTCCGACGAAGATGACGATGGCGGCTACAGCGATCATGATCAGAGAAGCATCTGAGAAGAAGAACATGACATAGCCGATGACGACCAGGATGGTGGCGATGAAGTAGAAGCGCTTCCTGGTGAATAATTTGGAGATGAACGGGAAGATGACCAGGGCTGCCAGCTGGGCGACACCGCAGGCTGCTGCCAGGATGGCGTATTTATCCGCATCCCCGAAGATATACTGCATGTAATACAGGGCGAAGTTGGTGGTAGTGACATAGCCGACTGTGAATAAGGCCATGGATAAGGTGACCCACATCAGCTGGTCATTGGCGAAAAGAGCCCGGAACATATCTCTGATGGTCGTCTTTTCTTCTTCCTTGAAGGAAACAGAGGTCTCCTTGACACCGAAGATCGTAAACATCTGGAAGCCTAACATCAATACAGAGACGATGACAGCCAGTGCGAAGTAGCCGGTCTTGCCGCCGCCTAAAGCGGCTGTGAAGGAAGGATAGCCGACCATGACGATATACATGCCGATATTGGCACAGATACGCGCAAAGGCACCGATGTTTTCCCTCTTCTTCTGATCCAGCGTCAGGGAAGGCATCATGGACCAGTAGGCGATGTCATTGATCCCGTAAGTGATATCCCAGAAGATATAGGCAGCACCGAAGACCAGGACGAACTTGAAGCCGGTGAGACCGAAGTCCGCAAACATGATCAGATAGAAGGCGACAGCCAGGACAGCTCCTACCAGCATCGGCGGCTTGTATTTACCCCAGGGAGACTTGACATTGTCGATGATGAGACCGGTGATCGGGTCATTGAAGGCATCGAAGATACGGAGCACTGTCAATACCATGGTGACCATCGCATAAGTGGTAAGAGGAAGTTCGAGGATGTTGGAAAGGAAGTAGATCATGGCATTGGCTTCAAATGCGTAGAACATGTCTCTGCCGATCGTTCCAAGCCCGAAAAAGTACTTGTTCTTCGTGTCCTGATTCATGTTATTTCTCCTTTATCAGATACATATCAGACCCGTAATCAAGCGGGATGCGCAGGTGTTCGTTATATCCGGTACCCAGGAAGAGATTATCTAATAAGATACCGTTCTCCAGAGCACTGCCGGAAGCGGTATATTCCTGTTTCGCGGCAGAGAGGCCTTTGATCCTGCCGACAGCCTTGATGAGAGATCCGTCGGTATTGACCTTTACCGGCAGGGCATGCTGCAGCAGGTGACCGAAGGAATCAATCGTATGATTGTGATCGCGGGAAGTGATGGAATAGATCTTTTCCGGATCCAGCCCCTTTATTAGAAGTTTATCAAAGATCGGGGCCGCATGGACGCTGCGACGTACTTTTACGGCAGCGGCTTTCTTTCCGTCTGTCACTTCAAAACATTCATAGTCTTCTTCCTTCGGGAAACGGTAGAAGTCTCCATACTGGAATAAGGCTCTGTTTTCTTTATAATAGGCGACCTGATGGGCGATCTCTGACTTCTCTAACGGTGTCAGTCTGCCCAGATCAAGTTCATAGCCCAGGCATCCCAGGGCCGCTACCGCAAAGCGGGTCTCCAGAGGTGTTTTACGCAGCGTCTGAGAGTGCGGAGAGGCCGAGACATGGGCACCCATAGCGGACTGCGGATAGAAGCAGGAGAGGCCTTTCTGGATGTCCAGACGTTCGATCGGATCGGTATCATCGGAGGACCAGATCTGCGGGGAGTAACATAACATCCCCAGATCGAAGCGGTTGCCGCCGGAGGCGCAGGATTCAAACAGGACATGAGGTCTCGGAGTGAAGATACGCTCTAAGACATCATAGAGTCCTCCGATGTATTCATAGTCATAAGCTCCGGAAATGCCGCAGTGATGGCGGTTCATATCCCATTTGATATAGTCGACATGATTGTCGTCGATGAGCTTCGACACGTTTTCAACGATATAGTCCCGGACATCCTGTCTGGTGAGATCCATCAGCAGTTCATGTCTGCCCAGTACCGGCTTTCTTCCCTCTTCAACTAAGGCGTATTCCGGATGGGCTTCATATAAGGCGGAATCCGTATTGATGGCTTCCGGTTCCACCCATATCCCAAACAGCATCCCCATATCGTGGATCTCTTTAGAGAGGGACTTGATGCCTCCCGGGATCTTCCTGGTATTCGGATCGTAGTCTCCCAGTCCTCTGAGATCGCTGTTCCGTCTGCCGAACCAGCCGTCATCGAGAACGAAGAGTTCCATCCCGAGTTTCTTCGCCGAAGAGGCGAGCTTCAGGAGACCGTCCTTATTGAAGTCAAAGCCGAATCCCTCCCAGGAGTTGATCAGGACAGGCCTTTCCTTCTTCTTCCAGTCGGAACGGGTGATGTGCTCCCGGATGAAGTGATGGAAGTGGGAGGATAAGTTATTCAATCCCTTATCACTGTAGGAGAGGACAGCTTCCGGTGTTAGGAAGGAAGTGCCCTTCTTTAATGGATAGGAGAAGCGTTCATGGTTGATGCCGGTCTCTACCCGGCAGATGCCGTATTCATCAAGCGAGATAGAGCTGTGATGTTCGCCGGTCCAGACGAGGTTGAAGCCCCAGACCTTCCCATGATCCTCGTCGGTATCTTTTCTTCTAATGAAGAAGGCCGGATTGTTTTTGGCACTGGAGAAACCGGTACGCGAGGAAAGGACGAGAGTACCCGGTACGATCTCTCTTTCTTCCAGATGTGTTTCCTTGTCCCAGGCGCCGTGCAGACTTCCCGATACCAGTTCCTTTTCTGTGAGATCCAGGCAGCAGGACATCATCTTGTGCAGGATGACCTCTTCTCCGTCGTTATAGAGAACTGCTCTCCTGGTGATGACATCTTCCTTCGGATAGACAGCGTAGAAGAGATCGAGCCTTAATGGCTTCACGGCCTCTTTCAGATGCAGGACGAGGGTCTTCTCGCAGCCATAGGAAGACGGAAGACCGTCGATCTTCATATCCCCTTCTATGATCTCATAGGAGTCATAGAGGAAATCGAGAGTATAGGATCCGTCGATCTCGCATTCGATGGAAGGCGTCTTAAAATCCCCTCTTCCATACGTCCCGTATTCCATAGGAAGGTGATCGAGACAGTAGGTCTCATCCTTCTCGTCGTAGAGTACGGTCGTTCCGTAAGAGATGAAGTGTTTATACGCAAGGGCTTCCGCGTCTTCGATCCTTACCCGGTTTCCATAATGGATGTGTTCCGGATGATTGTATTTATCGATGCGGAAGAGATAGGAAGTGTTCTCTGTGTCCAGAAGAAAAGTCCTGTCTTTTACACTGATCATGTTTCCTCCTGTTATCTGTTCCAGACGTCTTCTTCCATGTCCCCGACTTTATACATCGTGGACTGGCAGCTGCACAGCAGCTCTTCTTTCTGGTTGTATACTTTCGTTTCAATGACTTTGGTAGACTTCCCGTTGTGAATGCATTTCCCGATGACCAGGAGCTCATCCTTCAGACAGGCAGACTTGATATAGTTGATACTGGACTGAAGGGTGACGGTATAGGCGTGCAGGGTCGCTGCCGTACCTCCGGCTACCGTATCGCAAAGGGTGTAGAGGAAGCCGCCATGGGCATAGCCATAGGGATTCAATGCCTTTTCCGTGACAACGGCCTTCAGCTGCATCTCCCCTTCTTCCAGTTTTATGATCTCATAATTGTCGAAGACGACAATCTCTTCAAACAGTCTTCTTTCACTCATAAAAATCTCCTATCAACATTATATTCTATTAAAATAAGTACAGAGGCATATCTATGGAGATAACACGTAAAAGCAGTTTAAAAGAAGTCATGAAATCGGCTTCCGGCCACGATATCATCGCCCGTCTTCTCTATTCCTTAGGTCTGGATGAAGACCTCGTCACATCCGGTCCTCTTTCCCATATCAAAGTAGGAGCTTTACAGAAGCTTTCACTGGGGAAACTGACAGAAGAATCTGTCGATGCCCTGCTGGAGCTGCTCAATTCTCTCAATGACGATGAGGGAGATGAGACAGCGGAAGTCAGGGAAGCCTGGTGGAAGGAAGCGGTCTTCTATGAAGTCTATCCGCGCTCTTTCTGCGATTCCGATCATGACGGCATCGGCGATATCCGCGGCATCATCTCAAAGCTCGATCACATCCGTTCCTTAGGTGTCGATGCGATCTGGTGCTGTCCGTTCTACGATTCTCCGAACGCGGACAACGGCTATGACATTAGAGACTATAAAGGCATCATGAAGGAATTCGGCACGATGAAGGATGTCGAAGACCTCATTGAGGAATGTCACAAGAGGGACATGAAGATCATTGTGGACCTCGTCATGAACCACACCTCGGATGAACACGAATGGTTTCAGAAAGCCCTGCAGGGAGACGAGAAATATAAGAACTACTACATCTGGAAGAAGGAGCCGAACAACTGGACTTCCTTATTCGCAGGAAAGGCCTGGCGCTACTTCCCGGAAGTCGGAGAATACGCCCTGCATCTTTTCGCCGACAAGCAGATGGACCTTAACTGGGACAATCCTGAAGTGAGAAAGGAGATGCACGATGTCGCCAACTTCTGGCTGGAAAAAGGTGTTGACGGCTTCCGTCTCGATGTCGTGAGCTTCATATCCAAGAAGGAAGGATTACCGGACGGCGATCCTATGATTGGATCCCTGATCTCCTTTACCGGCGTGGAACACTACTTCCACGGACCGCATCTGGATGAATATCTCAGAGAGTTCAATAAAGTCTGTCTGGAGCCTCATCAGGCCTATACGATCGGCGAGTGTCCGGGCAACGGCATCCGCATGTCCCGCATGATCACGGGAGATGACAGAGGAGAGCTGACACAGCTGTTCTCCTTCGATCACATCGAGAATCCGGGAAAGACGAGGATGAAGGACGCCTATGACTTCGATCTGCGTCAGATGATCCCGGAACTGGTCCGCTGGCAGACACAGTACTCCAACCACTGCTGGCCGTCTCTCTTCTTCGATAACCACGACAATCCGCGCATGTGTTCCAAAGTCGACCGCAGCGATACCTACAGTAAGCAGCTGAACAAGCTCCTGATGGTCCTTCTGATGACAATGAAGGGGACTCCATACCTCTATCAGGGAGGCGAGATCGGGATGACGGATTATCCGTTTACCTCCATCGAGGAATGCCGGGATGTGGAGACACTCAACATCTATAAGGAGTATAAGGCTGCCGGAGCGAAGGATGAGGAGATCCTGAAGAAGATCCTTTATGGCTCCAGAGACCACGCCAGGACACCGATGCAGTGGAATGACAGCGCCTATGCGGGCTTTTCCGATCATGAGCCGTGGATCGCTGTCAATCCGAACTATAAGACACTGAATGTGGAAGCGGAAGAAAAGGATGAAGAATCTGTCCTGAACTTCACCAGGAAGATCATCTCTCTGAGAAAGAAGGAAAAGGCCCTGATCTACGGAAGCTTCACCCAGCTCAAGACTTCAAAGGACCTCTTCTGTTATGAAAGAGAGAAGGACGGAAAGAAGTTTACGGTCGTCATCAATCTGACAGACAAGAAGAAGAAAAGACCTTTCCCTGTCAAGGGAAGAAGAGTCCTCTCCAATTATCAGGAGTCCGGCGAGGAGCTTCAGCCTTATGAAGCCGATGTATTTGAAGTAGAATAGGAACGGAGGATCTCTTATGTATAAGACAACAGAACTGTTTGACTTAGAACACACTCTTGCGAAGGAATACCTTGCGCAGTTCGAATATCCCTGGGAAGCCCTGCCGGGTATCAAGAATTACATCATTGAACTCGGAAAGAAACTGGATCCGGAAGAGTATAAGGAAGTGAGCGAACACGTCTGGGTGCACCGCAGTGCCCAGGTCTTCCCTTCTGCCTATCTCGGAGCACCGTGCATCATCGGCGCTGAGACCGAGGTGAGACACTGCGCCTTCATCAGAGGCTCTGCCTTAGTAGGAAACAACTGCGTCGTCGGGAATTCCGTAGAACTGAAAAACGTCATCCTCTTCGACAACGTCCAGACTCCTCACTACAACTATGTCGGTGACTCCATCCTGGGCTATAAGTCGCACATGGGTGCCGGTTCCATCACCTCCAACGTCAAGTCCGACAAGAAGCTCGTCGTCGTCCATGACCAGGAGGAAAACTACGAGACCGGTATCAAGAAGTTCGGGGCGATGTTAGGAGACTACGTGGAAGTGGGATGCAACAGCGTCCTCAATCCGGGGACCATCATCGGCAGGAATTCGAGTATCTATCCGACTTCCTGTGTCCGCGGTGTCGTCCCGGAGAACAGCATCTACAAGACCCCAAGCGGTACCATCATCACCAGAAATTAAAGAAGGGAAACCTTCTTTTCTTTTTGGGAATAATGAGGAATATATAAAATTATTAAAAAACTGTATTATAATAGTATGGCTGAAGCAGATGTTTTCAGCAGGACTACAGGAATGACAACAGAAAACAAGAATAAAACGGACGTCGCTTCGGAAGAAGTCAAGAATACAAAGATCGTCCACAATAAGAGAATGAAGAAAAAGGTCAGAAAGACCTCGGACAAGAAGAAGATCGGGGTCGTCACCTGGGTATTTTTAGGTCTGCTCATCGTGGCGCTTTCCGCCGGAACGTGGTTTGTCACCAGGATGTATCACCAGTATCTTTCCGATGTCCCGGAACTCGATCTGGCGCTTCTTGATGATCACTCCCAGGTCTCGGAGATCTATGACCGTGACGGCAAGCTCCTGACGGAATACGGTACGACGGAGAATGTCGAATGGGTCAAACTGGAAGACTGTCCGCAGAATCTTATCGATGCCTTCATCAGTATCGAGGATGAGAGATTCTATTCCCATATCGGTTTCGATATCAAGAGACTGTTGAGTGCTGTCTGGGGCCAGGTGTCCGGAACGGGAACACACGGCGCCTCTACGATCACCCAGCAGCTGATCAAGAACGTCTATCTGACCCCGGAAGTCAGCTATAAGAGAAAGGTCCAGGAGATCTATCTGGCCTATGAACTCGAACAGCAGCTGGACAAGGATCAGATCCTCGAGTACTACATGAACAAGATCTACTTCGGGGACCTCAACTACGGTGTCGGGGCTGCTGCCGAAGACTACTTCGATAAGAGTGTCAAGGATCTGACACTGAGAGAATGCGCCATGATCGCCGGTGTCACCAACTATCCGAGCCTCTATGACCCAAGACAGGCTAAGGACGAGGCCATGACGGATACCAACAGAAGAACGGATACCGTCCTCTATACGATGTACCGCAACGGGAAGATCACGGAAGAGGAATACCAGGAAGCTCTCAATGACAAGCTCGTCATCGCGCCTGTCAAGTACGCGGAACTCTACAAGTATCCGTACTTCATCGAATACGCCATCGACAATGTCGCTTCCAAGCTCATCGTCAAAGACGGGAATCCTGTCAATGATGAAACTTTAAAAGCCAAGAAGGATGAGATCAAGAACGGCGGCTATAAGATCTATACGACCATCAATACCGCTTTCCAGGATGAACTGGATAAGGATATCGCTGAATACACCAACTACCCGGTATCCCGTGACGGTTCCGAGACACAGGTCTCCGCTGTCATCATGGATCAGCACACCGGGGAAGTCGTCGCCATGTGCGGCGGCAGAGAACAGCCGGAAGAAAGAGAGTCCTTCAACAGAGCGACGATGTCCCGTCAGCCGACAGGATCCTCCTTCAAGCCGATCTCCGTCTATGCGCCGTGTATCGAAGAGGGCATCCCTCCGGCCACGACGGTACTGGACAAGAGGGAAGCCATCATCGGCTACGGTCTCACCAACGGTTATCCGGGCGGTGAATGTTATGACAGAGGCATCGGTATGAGAGAAGCGCTGGAATCTTCTCACAACATCCCGGCCTCCAGATTCCTCTGTGAAAAACTGGGGATCGACAACTCCGTCAAATACCTGCTTCTCAACGGATTCTCGGCAGATGAACTCTCCTCTACCGCTTCCGGAGAGGCTTTAGGCGCTGACTCTGTCACGACCCTGGAGATGACGGCAGCGTACAGTACGCTGGCCAACAGCGGCGTCTATATCGAACCGCACGGCTTCTTGAAAGTCGTCGACAAGCACGGCAATGTCGTTCTGGACGCTTCCGATCCGGAAGTCATTGACTCGCACAGAGTCTTCAGCGAGAGAACGGCCTTCTTAACGATCGACATGATGTCCACCAATATGGTCAGAGGTCTGGGTGTCCATGCGAGACTCAGCGGTATGGCCTCTGCCGGGAAGACCGGTACCCATGAAGATGAGATCGTCGACTTCGGCGGCATCACTCCGTACTACACTTCCTTCATCCGCATGTCTACCGACAACTACACGCCGTTCAGGAATGCCTGGAGCTATACACAGCCGACAAGACTCTGGAGACAGTACATGACCGCCATCCATGAAGATCTTGAAAACAAGCCGATCCTGGATGTCACAGCCTCTGAACTAGGTCTCTACCGTCAGACCGTCTGCCAGGAATGCGGAAAATGGCCGTTAGAAGGCAGCGGGGCTGCTACCGTCACTGACTACACCTGGGATGGCGCCCAGGAGCCGGAAGGCACCTGTGAAGGCCACTGGGATGAAGATGACTGGGAACACTGGACCGAAGAAGACTGGGCCCGCTGGGCAGCGGAACAGGGTTGGTAAAAAAAAGAAAAAAAGCACGATCACTCGTGCTTTTTGTATACCTAATCATCTAATAATTCATCGATCAGATCCTCATCCCTGTCATAGGTGACATGGATGTTTTCAAAGTCCTCGCTGACTTCATCGAAGACCCTTAGGACCTGTAAGGAGAATTCATCGACATCTTCCATATGCCGTATGTGGATCTCGGTATCCGGGAGATCTCCCAGACAGTCATAGAGGGCATCTAAATTATTTCCGTAGTATTCCGGGAATCCGAACAGCATCTTCAGATATTCGTGTTTCCATTCATTCAGGATATCGATATCGATCGTGACTTTAGTCATTTTCGCCTCCATAGAGAAGTTCAAAGGTGTTGTAGTGGTCGCCGGTATAGTAGATCAGACCGTCGTTGGAATAGATGATGCGTTTCGCGTTCCGGGTGCCCCCGTCATAGTCGATGTCGCATTCATAGTACTTCCTTCCCTTTTTCTTCGGCAGCTTCCCCTCTCTGTTTCCGAAACTGTCGCCGCCGATACTCATGTGATCAGTGACATCCCAGAGGTTTCCTTCGGAGGCTATCCATCCCAGATCCTTTGCCTCGGACTTGGTGAGGTAGTTGTCAGGGAGATGGCCATAGGTGTGTAAATAGAGGGCGACATCTTCCTTGGAGGTATAATAGCCGTCTTCATCCGGTGTCTCTCCGGCAGGTTCCGGTGTCTCCGGTACGGCAGGATCTGACGGAACAGGATCTTCCGGGATGACCGGGCCTTCCGGAACGGATGGAATCTCGTATTCCTTCAGGATGTCCCGGACGACTTCTCCGATAAAGGCAATGAAGTCACCGGATGGCTCAGGCCTTTCTGTCTTCTTCTGACAGCCGGTCAAAGACAGGATCAGGAGAAAGGACAGGAATGATATCAGGATCTTCTTGAGGATATTCTTCATACTTTTATTGTACAGCCGAAAGGCAGAAGAAAAGCAGACCTTTTGGTCTGCTTGTCTTAACAGATATCAAGATGTCCGAGGGTGATGTATCTTCCGCTCTTTCTGGAGAAGAGGATGACATTGTTTCCCTGGAAGGCGACATTCGCTTTATCGCCGATCCTGTAGACGACACCTCCGAACATGACGCCTGTCAGCAGGTAGCCGTCGACATTGACACGGACCGTCGTCTCCATACCGGTAGGCATGGAGGAGTAGATCTCGCCATGGAGTCTTCCTTCCGGAGAGATGTCGATGAATTCCGGACGGATACCCAGGACGAAGTCTTCCTCTGTCAGTTCGACTTCATCGCCATAGTCCTCTGCTTCATCGACTTTGGCGATATGGTAGCGGAAATTGGATTCCTTGTTTCCTCTTTCGACATAGCCCTTCTGGGAAGCTTTTCTGGCTCTTTCTTCCTTTAAGGAAGCCTCGAGCTCCTTCTCTTCTTCATACCACTTCTTCAGATCCAGCGTCTCATTCGGAGTATAGACGACTTCTCTGTCATTGAAGATCTTTAAGGACAGGGAACCATCTTCCTTCTGAGTGCCCTTTGCGTCGATGAAGTTGATGGCCGGGTTTCCGACGAAGTCAGCGACGAAGAGGTTGTTCGGCATATTGTAGACATCCAGCGGAGCGTCATACTGCTGTAAGAGACCGTTGTCGATCAGACAGATACGGGTAGCCAGGGTCATGGCTTCCATCTGGTCATGAGTGACATAGACGAAGGTGGAACCGGTCTCCAGATGGAGTCTCTGCAGCTCGGATCTCATCTCCAGTCTCAGCTTCGCATCGAGGTTGGACAGCGGTTCATCCATGAAGAGGACCGTCGGTTCCGGTGCCAGGGTCCTGGCGATGGCGACACGCTGCTGCTGGCCGCCGGAGAGCTCTGCCGGATATCTGTCCATGAACATCCCGATCTTGACGATACGGGAGACTCTTCTGACAGACAGATCGATCTCTTCCTTGGAGAGTTTGCGGACTTCTTTGACGACCTGGCCGTTTTTGACGAGCTGGAAGTCATTGTTGAGTTCGCCGCCCTTCTTTGACGCGTCGGCTTTCGCGGCTTCCAAGGTCTTCTCCATCTCGGCTTTGATCTTTTCAGCTTCTGCCCTGACATCGGAAGAGTTCTGAAGTTTATAAGCCAGCAGTTTCTTCGCGGTGAACTGGGAGATCTCATAGGCATCGATCAGCTTGATCATGGCCTTGTTTTCATCGAGCTTGCCCTTCTTGTCGATGCAGTCGTTGATGAGATTGACGATCTCATTCGGACGGTTCAAGGCCTTTAATACCTGATTGGCTGCCTTGGCATCACTGTATAAGACAGGGAGTTCTTCCTTGACATTGGTGAGACCGAAGGAGATGTTTTCATAGACGGTCATGTTCGGCCATAAGGCGTAGTTCTGGAAGAGGAAGCCGACCTTACGCTTGTTGGCAGGGATGTTGATGCCCTCTTCGGAATCGAAGACGACACGGTCCCCGATAGTGATACGGCCGCTGGTCGGTGTCTCGAGACCGGCGATCATACGGAGTGTGGTGGTCTTGCCGCAGCCGGAAGGACCTAATAAGGTGACGAAGGCGTTGTCTTCGATCACGAGGTTCAGGTCTTCTACTGCGTAGAATTTATCATAACGTTTGGTAATGTGATCTAATACGATTTTCGGCATGTGTTTATCCTCCTATACCTTCATCCAGGCTTGCGCCGGTGATCTTGTTGACCAGGAAATTGCTTATCAGGATCGTGATGATCAGGATCAGGTTGATGCCGCTTGAGAAGGCATAGAGACCCATTTCATCGAAGTAGTCCAGTGTCGTGGAGAGGATGAAGCCCTGTACACAGATCAGCATGAACAGAGATAATTCTCTCAGACATGTCATGAACGGCAGCAAGAAGCCGGAGACGATGGAAGACTTCTGGATCGGGATGATGATCCTCGTCATTCTCTTGATCCAAGGGACGTCCTGAATGATGGCGGATTCCTCGATCTCATTGGACAGCTGCAGCATGGAGTTCAGGGAACTCCTGGAAGCGAACGGGATATACTTGACCGTACCGACGATGATCAGGGCGGTATAGGTATTGAAGAGGTTCAGCTTCCCGGATGAGAAGAGGATGAAGTAGGCAGCACCGACAGCGACAGACGGCATCAGATACGGTAAGAAGGCCATGGAGTTGACATAGCTCGCGAGCTTGCCATGGCGGTTTTTAGAGACCGCATAGCCGATCAGAGTACCGATCGTACCGGCTGTCAGACAGCAGATGACGGAGACCATGATCGTGCCTCTGAAGGCATTCCAGATGGTCTTATTGTGAAGGATACCCATCTGGCCGTACATACCGTTCTCCGTGACGTTCTCGGAGGTGACCCACCACTTGGTGGTGAGGTTATTGGTATTGCCAGTATATAAGAAGGAGTAATCGCCCGGGTTCGGTAAGAACGTTTCAAAGGCGAAGGAGATGATCGGGAAGATCGAGGTGAAGAAGGTGATGATGACGAAGACAGCCGCAATGATGTACCGGCCGCTCTTGCCAAGATTGACCTTGGTGATCTGTCCGGACTTGCCGGTAACGGTCGTATAGGACTTTCTCGAATGTAAAGAGCGCTGATTGAGATACATGATGGCGACACCGAAGAGCATCATGATAATGGCTATGATCGAAGCTTCTCCGGTATACTTGTCATTCATCGAGACGTACTTGGTAGCTAAGGTGGTAAGACCTAAATAATGCGGGACCGGATAGGAACCGATAGTGCTCCCGGCTACCAGAAGGACGGTCGACAGGATGGCCGGTTTGACCATCGGGATCGTGACTCTGGTAAAGATCTTCCAGCGCGGGGTATCGAGGATGGTCGCTGCCTCTTCGAGGTTGGCATCCATATTCTTGAAGATGCCGCCGATCAGGATGTAGGCGAACGGCGCATAGTGCATACCCAGAACGATGATACACGGGAAGAGTCCCACACACCACCAGGCCGGCATATTGATGCCGAAAAGGGAAGCCAGCAATCCATTGGATGTCCCGGTGACCGCATTGGAGTTGAAGAGGTTCTGCCATACGACAGCCAGTGTCCACTGCGGCATGATATACGGGAAGATGAAGATCGAGCTCAGGTACTTCTTGAAAGCCATGTTCGTACGGGTCACGAGATACGCGAAGATACCGCCGAAGAGGATCGCGAAGGTACAGGAGCCGATCGCCAGGATCGTCGTATTGATCAGAGGTGTCCACAGATTCGTCTTGGCCAGGCGGCTCGTGAAGAGGTCGATGTAGTTGACCAGGGTAAAGCCGCTGGCTTTTCCGGACAGGTGCTGGTCTATCGTACCCGGATGGACGACGATCGTATCGCGGATGATGGCGACGATTGGGGCGATCGTGGTAAAGGTCACCAGGATACCTGTCAGGATCAGGATGATGTTCTGAGGCTTACTTAAGTATGTTTTGAGACTGTTCAGCCTGATTTTCATTGATTTTGACATATTTACCCTCTCTGTTAGAAAGTGCCTTTGTAGATAATACTACAAAGGCACTATCGCTCATATGATTCGTTGAACTGTAAGAAACGTCTCTTTATTGCGGTGTGTACTTGTCGAGCATTTCGATCCAGGAACCGACTGTGAAGGCAACGCTGGAGCAGTACTTCGGATCTTCAACGATGAGCTTGCCGGTGTTGACCCACCAGTCATAGCCCTTATCCATCGTGGTCTCGCAGGCGACCTTGGAGGATTCGCCGGTAGAGTGATGGAATCTCTCTTCAGTACCCTGAGCAACCACCGGGTTGGAGGAGTAGCCGCCGATATCCTTGCCCCATGCGGAGAAGCCGTCAACGGTCTCTGTCATGTAGGCGATGAAGGCACAGGCAGTCCAAGGTAACGGAGAGTTGTCAGTGACGAAGAGGTAATGGCAGTATGCATAGCCGCCGAATCCTTCGTAACCCGGCTGGTAAGCAGCTACCTTGATGTTGTTGACGGAGACAGTGTCAGTCTCTTCAACAGAACGGACCTTGGAGTAGACCAGGAGACCGAACTGGTTGACAGCGGAAGAATCGACTAAGGTATTGCAGATAGGACCGTCATCAGTAACAGCGTTGTAGCTGTTGACCCATAACTTGATCCAGGCCAGAGCGTACTTGCCGTTTTCGCCTAAACCTAATTCTTCAGCATCCTTTGCCATAGCATCGACAGTCGGCTGGAAGTAAGCTTTTTCAGCATCAGACAGCTTGTCGAAAGCGTCCTTGACATAAGCGGAGTATTCATCCTTTGTCAGCATGTATAAGAAGTTCTTGCCGACGATCTCAGAATCGATATCCATGAATAAGCCGTGTTCACCTTCTGCGACGAAGTCCCAGACATTGTCATAGGTCTTGTCCGGATTGACACAGTTGTATTCGAAGATCTTGTTCAGAGTCTGTAACGGGAGGTAGCCGTCGTATTCATCAGCCTTGATGCCGTTGGCTTCTGCCCATTCCTTCGGGATGAAGGTATCCAGAACACCGGTCTGGACCATCTTGGATTCGATCTGGTTGCCATCCTGGATCAGGGTCATGGCGAAGGTGCCTGTTTCCTTTAATCCGTCAGCTGTCAGCTGATCGAAGATCTTGTTGTTTTTCGGCTGCTGCCATTCGAATTCCATCGTGTAGGAAGGATCGATGGACTGCAGATATTCGATGAAGAGAGGAAGAGCACTCTTACCACGGCTGGAGTTACCGACACCGTAGAAGGTCTTGCCGTTGGACTCTTCGATGGCCTTGGCAGCCAGTTCTTCCAGAGTCATGCCCTCTGCTTCTTTGATGATTTTCTGGACTTCAGACAGATTGTCGTCAGCCGGTTTTTCGCCGCCGCCCTGCTGTCCGCCGCATGCACATAATGTGAAGGCTAACAGAACGCTGAGCAGCACAAGCATCAGTTTTTTCATTTCTATTCTCCTTTTTACCTACATCTTCTATGTAAGCACTTACATTATAACACTCATTTCACAAAGTGAACACAATTCATGAAATCAGAGAGCTGTACCGGCATCCTGAAGAGCGGAGAAAGGGAATCTATACTATAATGAGATGGTCATAAAAAAGGATGGAACGAATATGATCAGAGGAATGATATTTGACCTGGACGGTACCCTTCTCGATACGATCGCCGATCTCGCCACTGCTTCCAACGCGGTTATGGAAGAGTATGATTTCCCCACATTTACTGATGAAGAGATCAAGATGAAGGTCGGAAACGGAAACCGCCTTCTGATGGAGAGATGCCTTCCGGACGATAAAAAAGATCTTACAGAGGAAGCACTGGAAAGATTCAAGAAGGCTTACTCAAAATGCTGCCTCGATAAGACGAGACCGTATGAAGGTATGTATGAAACAGTGAAGGAACTCTATGACAGAGGCATCCTCCTGGCTGTCAATACAAATAAGATCAACGATTACTGTGAAAAACTGATCCATAAAAATTTCCCGGGAATTGAGTTTGTGAAGATACTCGGGAATATCGAAGGCATCCCGACCAAGCCGGATCCAGCAGGAGTCGAAGAGATCCTGAAACTGATGAAGCTTTCCAAGGAGGAAGTCCTCTACATCGGGGACAGCGATGTCGATATCCGGACAGCAAAGAATGCGGGATTACAGTCAGTATGGGTCCCGTGGGGATTCCGTTCCTATGAACAGGTAAAGGAATGGGGACCGGATCACATCCTTGAAAAGGCAGAAGATCTGCTGAAACTGTTATAAGAAAAAGAGACGCGAGTCTCTTTTTTACAGTTCCGGATATAAAGGCGTCAGCTGTTCATGGATCTTCCTGAACAGGCTTAGACGGGAAGCGTAGTATTCCGCGTTCTCCTTATTCGGGGTAAAGACCTTATCAGTCTTTAAGAACTGTTTTACGACACTGATATCTTCATAGATGCCTAAGGCGACTCCTCCCAGCACCGCAGAGCCGATGGCTGCCGAGAGATCGGTATCTTTCAAAGTATAGAGTTTTACATCCATGACATCGGCGATGATCTGACAGATGGCATCTGATTTTGAAAAGCCGCCGGTGATGGACATCTCCTCTACCGGATAGCCCTTCTCCCTTATCTCCTTGAGGAAGAGCGACAGATTCATCATGATGCCCTCTACGGCACTTCGAAGAAGATCGGCCTTGGTGACAGCCTTGTTCAGACCGCACCAGGTCCCCTTCGCATCCGGATCGATGAAAGGACTCCTCTCGCCGCTGAGATATGGAAGAAAGATGACGCCATGGGCTCCTGCCGGAGATTCCTTCAGCATCTCCTCGGCCAATGCATGATCTCTTTTTCCTAACAGTGTCTCCAGGACCCAGTTGTAGGAGGAACCGACAGAAACGGAGAAGGCTCCGGCCTTGAAGCCGAAGGATTCTTCCTCAGCGGTATACATGATGCCGGCAGAGGTGCCGCAGGATAGGATTGCATGATGGAGAAGGTAAGCCCCGGTACCGACCGCTGCCGCACTGGCGTCCGGATAACATCCTATTAACGGAATACCTTCTATGAGATGGCATTCTTCCGATACTCCCTTCTGGATGTATCCGACGATCTCTGTCGGTCCTACGACTCTCGGGAAGAGAGAGCGGTCTAACTTGATCTCTTTGAGGATGAGGGGATCCCAGTCCTTGATCGCTTTGACATACATCCCGCTGTCGACAGCGCTGTCGCTGTCGCAGACCGATTCTTTGGAGAGCCTGTAGATCAGATAGGAGTGGTTGGTGGAGAAGATATGCGTGGAGCGCTCAATGACCTCCGGGTTATGTTTCATCATCCAGAGGATCCTGGCGATGTGGCTGTTGTAGCTGAGCTTCGGCAGTTCCTTGACTTCCGCCTTCTCATTCCAGGCAGCCGCTTCTTCCTTTCCTCTGGTGTCATTCCACATGAGACAGCGGTGCAGGACTTCATCCTTCTCATTGAGACAGATGAGATCCGGATCCGTTCCATCGATGGCGCAGCAGGCGATCTCACCCGGATCTATCCCTTCTAATATGATTTCATTGCCATGACAGAAGGCCTTCCACCAGTCTTCCGGATCCTGTTCGGAACAGCCCGGGAAGTCAACATAGGTCGGATAGGTCTCTGAATGGCTTTTGATGATGTTTCCATCTAAGGAAAAGAGGACGATCTTGTCGGAACTGGTACCGAAGTCATGAGACAGGATGTATTTCTTCATGGGATGACCTCCAAATGATGATAGGTAAGTATGTTTCTATCTTCATTATAGACAGTTAACCGGTGTCCATTAAAGTACCGGCGAGATATGACAAGTACCAAATGTACATTTGTTCATGCGATTGGGGCTTGCAATAGAGATATAATTAAAGTAAGAGATGTAAGTGCTTTCATGAACACTTACAGCATTATAGGAGGAGATAATACATGAGCAACTTTGAAGAAGTCACATTCGGTATGTGGGGAAATGAGCCGATCGAATGGCTGGTCCTGAAGAAGGAAGGAAACAAGGCGTTCGTCGTTTCCAAGTACGCTGTCGATGCCGGTCCGTTCAACAAGGTAAGAACTGATCTTCCTTGGGCAAAGACTACGATCCGCAAATGGCTCAACGGCAATTTCTACTATGCGGCATTCTGCAAGGAAGAAAAAGACAGGATCCTGACAACTCATGTGGATGACCCGGTCAATACCGACTATGACATCGAAGGCGGCGACGAAACAGATGATAAGGTCTTCCTGCTCAGCGTCAATGAAGCCAGAGAACTGTTCCCGGATGACGATTCCAGAGCGACCTGCAATACTCCGTACGCTGTTGAAAACGGTGCTTATGTCGCTGATAACAACAATGCCTGGTGCATGCTCCGTACCCGTGGATGCCATCGTGATTACTGCTCCTATGTCAGCAGCCGCGGTGTCGTCAACACCTATGGTATGATCTGCAACTATACGGACTTCTCGATCCGTCCTGCCATGTGGATCGAACTCTAAAAGCTGTTTCATTGATCATTATCTGAATCATTCAGATACGTACTGAAAATATAATGTCGGAATAGAAAGCTTCGTTTCGGCGGAGCTTTCTGTCATCTAAAACAAAGGAGAAAAGAATCATATGAGGATCGGCAACGTTGGTTTATTCGTCAAAGACCTCGAAGGCGCCAGAAAATTCTTCGAGGAGAACTTCGAAGCAACCGTTCTCGCGGAATTCAATGAACCAGAGAACGGCTATTACTCTTACATCATGGGATTCACAACAGGATGCAAACTGGAACTCATGACGAAGCCTGAGATCGTAGATCAGCCGAAAGACAAGAACCGTACAGGGTATGCTCACCTGTCTATGAAAGTCGATACGGCTGAACAGCTCTTTGCCCTCATTGACCGCTGGAAAGCAGCGGGATATGAGATCCTGTATGAACCGGCAACGACCGGCGGAAAGGAAGTCAGAGCTGTCGCGTTTGAGGACAATGTCTTTGAGGTCAGTTATTAAGCATACATAATAAGAACGTTAGGAGGAAACATGAAAAAATTATTAACAGTCTTATTAGCTCTACTGATGGTTCTTACGTTAGCTGCCTGCGGACAGAAGAAGGAAGAAACTCCGGCCGGCGGTGATACACCTGAAGAACCGAAAGACCGCTATGATGAAGTCATGGCCCGCGGATCGCTGATCGTCGGTATCGAGGGTACTTATTCTCCATACACATTCCATGGCGATGACGGCGAACTTACAGGTTTCGACGTCGATGTTGCCAGAGCTATCGGCGAAAAGATGGGCATTGAGATCGATTTCAAGGAAGCTGAATGGGATTCCCTGTTAGTCGGTGTCGATACAGGTGTCTATGATACGCTGATCAATGACGTCGGTATGACAAAGGAACGTATGGAAAAATACGACTATGCAGGACCGGTCCTCTATCACATTCAGAATGTCTATGTCTTAAAAGACAATGATGATATCCACTCTCTGGAAGACCTCAACGGCAAGAGACTGGCTACCAACATCACCGGTGCCATGGTCCCTTACTTTGAGAGCTTAGGTGTCAAGATCGTCGGTATCTCCACTTCCGAAGAAGCTCAGAACCTCTTACAGAGAGGCGACTGCGACTTCCTGTCCACCTATCCGGAAATGATGGAAGACTACTGGAAGCAGCATCCGGAAGCCAGAGAAAACACCAAGATCGCCTTCGCGTTAACAGATTACCTGACTATGGAAGGTATCCCGTTCAAGAAGGGTGAAACAAGACTCAGAGACGCTGTTGAGGCTGCTCTGGAAGAGATGAGACAGGACGGGACTCTGTCTGAGATCTCCATCAAGTGGTTCGGCGTTGACCAGAGCGTTCTGCCGGAAGGCGTCGATCCTAGCATGATCAACAGATAATCAAAAAAACAACAACAATCATTACGTAGATTATTAGACAAGGGGGAAGTTTCTATTTATGATCAGCAGTCGATTGTGGGATATTCTGGTACAGTCATTACCAAGGCTTCTCATCCCTTTCTTAACGATCTCTTTGAAGCTGACGGTACTGACGTTTATCGTAGGGACCCTTTTCGCGGCAGTGATCGCGATCGTGCAGATCGCCGAGGTGCCGGTACTGAAACAGCTGGCGCGTATCTACATCTGGATATTCCGCAGTACGCCTCTGCTGCTGCAGCTGTGGATCATCTTCTACGGACTTCCTACCCTGGGCATCAAGATGGGCGGATTCACAGCAGCTGTCATCGCTTATTCCATGAATGAAGCGGCCTACAACTCTGAGATCATCCGTTCTTCCATTCTCTCTGTCCCGCAGGGACAGATCGAAGCCGGCTACATGGTCGGTATGAATTATTTCCAGATCATGATGAAGGTCGTTCTTCCGCAGGCAGCGCGTATCGCCTTCCCGCCGATGTTCAACTCTTTGATCGCCCTGGTCAAGGATACATCGCTGGCATCGACAGTCACTGTCATTGAAATGATGGCCGTTGCGAGACAGATCGCGGCACGTTACTATGAACCGTTCGCCCTGTATTGCGAGACCGGTCTCATCTACCTGATCGTGTGTACCCTGCTGACGAGATTACAGTCTTATCTGGAAGGAAAGCTTGTCTGGAAGAGTTCCGACAAGCTCCCTTCCGTAGAGATCGAGTCTCTCAAAGCACAGCGAGAGAAAAAGACAATGAGACATCGTGTAAACGGTGATCATGCAGACTGGGAGTAAGAGTATGTTAGGAGTAAGAGATCTGCATAAGAGCTTCGGGGACAATCAGGTCCTCAAAGGTATCGATTTCGAGATCAATAAAGGCGAAGTCGTCGCTGTCATCGGGGCTTCCGGTTCCGGTAAGACGACCTTCTTGCGGTGCATCTCCTTCCTGGAAAAGGCCGATAAGGGAGAATACATATTCGATGACCTGGACAAGGACATCACCAAGATCTCCCGGAAAGAGATCAAGGCTTTGCGTATGAAGATGGGATTTGTCTTCCAGAACTTCAATCTGTTCAGGAATATGACAGCCATCAAGAATGTCACGGAAGGCCTAACAGTCGTCCGGAAGATGCCGAAGGAAGAAGCTGAGAAGAAGGCGCTCGTCCTGCTGGAAAAGGTAGGGATGCTGGAGCACGCCTACAAGTATCCGGATGAGTTATCCGGCGGACAGCAGCAGCGTGTGGCCATTGCCCGTGCGCTGGCCAACGACCCGGAGATCGTCATGTTCGACGAGCCGACGAGTGCGCTGGACCCGGAACTGATCGGAGAAGTCCTGAATGTCATGACCAAGCTGGCTAAGGAAGGAACGACAATGATCGTCGTTACCCATGAGATGTCTTTCGCAGCAGATGTTGCCTCCAAGGTCATCTTCATGGAAGGCGGCAAGATCGTGGAACAGGGACCGCCTGAACAGGTCCTGAAGAATCCTACTGAGGAATCGACAAAGCGTTTCTTACGAAGGATACTCGAACATGATGACTGATCCTCCGGAAAGAAAGACCGCTGTCATTACCGGCAGCGGCGGCGGTATCGGGAAAGCCTGTGCCTGCCGTTTCAAAGAAGCCGGCTATGATGTCATCCTGCTGGATCTGAATTTGGAAGCAGCAGAGAAGACGGCGGAAGTCATCGGTGTCGGGAAAGACCATTGCTTCAAGACAGATGTCTCGAAAGAAGAATCCGTCAGAGAAACAGTGGAAGCTGTCCTGGAGAGATTCGGACATATCGATGCCCTGGTCAATGCGGCAGGGATCCCGGGAGGATCCGGAAGGATAGAGAATTATCCTGTGAGATCTGCCGAGAAAGTCCTGGCTGTCAATGTCATGGGGACCTTTCTGATGATGCAGGCGGTATTGCCGTCCATGCAGGAAAGAGGAAAGGGAGCCATCGTCAATTTCGGTTCTGTCTCGGGACATCGAGGATACCAGTATGAGTGTATCTACGGTGCCTCTAAGGCAGCAGTCATTGAACTGACCAGAACAGCCGGAAACGAGAACGGTGCTAACGGTGTCCATATCAATTCCGTGTCTCCGGGCTGGGTGAATACCGAGATGATGAAACAGACCATCGAGGGCTATCACGGTGCCGGGTACTGCTACGACAATGTCCGCTACGGTCCTATGAAGCGGGCAGCTGCTCCAAGTGAGATCGCCAATGTCGTATGCTTCTTATGTTCTGATGAGGCATCTTATATCAACGGATCGGATATCCTCATCGACGGCGGCAAGATCACCGATTAATCAAATTGAAAAAGACAGGAAGGGATATTCCGATATCCTGACCTGTCTTTTCTTTATGCCTGTGATCATTGTACTGCAATATGATTTTATTAGATTCTACAGGTTTGACAAAGCCCTTGCGGAGGGATATTCTTTCATTGAAAGAGTATATAGTACCCGTTTACAGTCTTCCTTTTAAAGAGGCAGACTGCTTCGAGTATAATCACATATCGGCAACATGATTCCCGGAATTCATCCGGGATATTTATCAGAACGTTTCTTTAGGGAGGATAGAGAATAATGAAGAACGTAATGAAAACACTACTGACGCTCCTTCTGGCCTTCATCCTGTTATCAGGCATGGGAAGCGGAAGAGTACAGGCAGAAGAAGGCGATATCGCCAGTGGTGATTACTGGCGGATCACATCCGGAGGGGAACTGATCATCGGATCAGGTACGCCTGTAGAAGTACCGGCGTTCCGTTCCTATAATGACGTGCCGTGGTATCCGATAGATTACAGACGGGCTATTACCTCGGTTACGGTAAGACCGAACGTTTCAACTACTTCAACAGATTACTGGTTCTATTCCTGCGGGAATGTGACGAGGATGGATCTGCATAGTTTAGATGCTTCCAATGTCACGTCGATGCGCTACATGTTCTATAAGTGCGACTATCTGACTTCACTGGATCTCAGCGCTCTGGACACCCGCAATGTCACAGACACGAGCTATATGTTTGCAAACTGTCTGGAACTGTCAGATCTGAAACTGAGCAGCTTTGATACAGGCAAACTGACAGATACGAACAGGATGTTCATGAAGTGTTCCTCGCTGAAGAATCTCGATCTGAGCCGTCTTAATATGTCGAACGTCACGGACATGAGCTACATGTTTTTCGGATGTTCAGGCCTGTCTTCTCTGGATCTCAGCGGATTTGATACCGGCAGCGCAACAAATATGGAAGGTATGTTCTCCGACTGTTCAAGTCTCTCATCATTAGATGTAAGCGGCTTTAAAACCGGCAATGTCACGTCGATAAGCAGTATGTTTTCAAACTGCAGAGGTCTGACATCCCTGGACCTGAGCGGTTTCGATACGAAAAACGTCACAAACATGAATAATGTGTTTGCTTCCTGTATGGGGCTGACTTCCCTGAATGTAAGCAGCTTCAATACCGGGAACGTCGTCTCCATGACCGGGATATTCGGAAACTGTTCATCCCTGCCGTCTGTCGATGTCAGCAGTTTTGATACAGCTAACGTTAAAGATATGTCCCAGATGTTCTATAAATGTTCTAGTCTGTCTTCTTTGGATCTCCGTAATTTCAATACTGCGAAGGTCACGAAGATGTCCCAGATGTTTTCTGAGTGTTCATCTCTGACAGGAGCGGACCTGAGCAGTTTTGATACCGCGAATGTGACAACACTGGACCGTCTGTTTGAAAAGTGCCCTAAGCTGGCGAAAGTAGATCTCAGCAACTTCAACACCGCAAAGACGAACAGTATGAGAGATATGTTTGTCGGCTGTTCCAGCCTGAAATCACTGGATTTAAGCAATTTCGATACTTCCAAGGTCGTAGATATGTACAGGATGTTCTCCGGCTGTTCGAGTCTTGCGACGCTGGACCTGAGCTCCTTCGATACCTCAAGCGTCTCTCTGATGAACGAGATGTTCAAGTGTGATAAACTCCGGGAGATCAAACTGGGGGATAAGTTCACGAAATGGTCAGGGAATGCCTATCTCCCGGAAGGGACATGGACAAACGGTTCTTTAAGTAAGACAGAAACAGAACTGTACAGTGAATATCCGGCCAATGCGGCGGCCTATGCGGGCACGTGGGTCAAAGAAGGGGCACCGGTAGATCCGGATCCAATAGAACCGCAAGCTCTCAGAGTTTCGGGTTCTGACCGTTATGCCACTTCCATGATGGCCGCTGATCAGCTCAAGGCCCTGATGGGTGTCGATAAGTTCGATACTGTCGTCCTGACGACAGGAAAGTCCTTCGCGGATGCCCTGGCAGGCTCCTATCTCGCCAACCACAACAGCGCTCCGATCCTGCTGATCAATCAGAATAAAGCTTCAGCCGTCACAGAGTATATCAATAAGAACCTGAAGAACAACGGAAAGGTCTACATACTCGGCGGAGGCTCCGCGGTAGAGGATGCGTGGCTGAGTGGTCTGAATACGAAGAATATCGACAGAGTCGCCGGCAGGACCCGCTACCTGACTGATCTTGAGATCCTGAAGAAAGCCGGCTACAACGGCGGTGATCTGCTGGTGTGCGTCGGCAAGAGCGTCAATGCGAGCGGTAATGATACGGCCTTTGCGGATTCCCTGTCTGTCTCTGCTGTTGATATCCCGATCCTCTTAGTAGATAAGAAGGGGCTCAATGCCGATCAGATCGCCTTCCTGCAGTCTCTCGGCAGTGCTCCGAACTATTACGTCATCGGCGGAACCGGTGCTGTACCGGAAGCTGTCGTAGATCAGCTGAAGCAGTACGGCAACTTCGTCAAGAGAGTCTCCGGCTCGACCCGTTATGCGACATCGGCAGCGATCGCCCAGGAATTCTTTACAGCTCCGAAGCAGGCTGTACTGGCCTATGGCGAAAACTTTCCGGACGGCCTCTCGGGCGGTGCTGTTGCCTACCGTCTGAATGCGCCGCTGCTTCTCACCACATCCGGAACAGACAAGAAGACAGGAAAGGATACCTCTTCCAGAAGAAAGTGGGCGATCGATTACTGCCGGTCTGTTTCCATTTCTTCCGGTGTTGTCATGGGAGGGAATAGTCTCATCGATGATGAATCGGCAGCGCTGATCTTCTCTTCCAAATGATCCAACCGAATAAGCATACAGGGATAACCTGTATGCTTTTGTTTTATACTGAAAGTATGATAAACGGTATCCAAATAGAGATCTGTATCGGAAACGTGGAAGACGCTGTAAAAGCATCTAAGTATCCGATCGACAGGATCGAGCTGAACTGTGCTCTCGAACTCGGAGGTCTTTCTCCGGGGATCGAGACTTTAAAGTACCTGAAGGAACACATCGAGACACCTATCTGCGTCATGTGCCGGCCTAGAGGCGGCGACTTCTGCTACAACGAAACAGAATATGAAGTGATGTACAAGGAAGCGGAAGAGATGCTGGAGAACGGCGCGGACGGTATCGTTTTCGGCTATCTGAAAGAAGACAGGACGATCGATGAAGCACAGACAAAGAAGATGGTGGAACTCATCCATTCCTATGGAAGAGAAGCCGTCTTCCATAAGGCCTTTGATGAGACAGAAGACCTGGAGGACAGTGTCCAGAGACTCATCGATCTGAAGATCGACCGCATCCTGACGTCAGGAAAAGCGCCTTCCGCAAAGATCCTGGAGGGATGTGAAGTACTTCGTCCTTTACAGGAAAAGTACGGGGATAAGATACAGTTCCTGCCGGGAGGCGGCGTCAAGTCAAGCAATGCCTCAGATGTCCTGAAGATCAGCGGCTGCAGGCAGATCCACATGACTGCCAAGAGACAGAATCCGGGCGGCTACTTCGAACTCGACGAAAGAGAACTGGAAGACATCCTTCGGAATATCGAGGCCATGTAAAAGGCAGAGATCACTCTGCCTGATGTTTATTCAGTTTATAGGCATAGGCCAGAGTCTGCTTGAGAGCGGACTCTTTTTTGATGCCGGCCAGTCTCAGCTTATGGGCATAGGCCAGGATATCCGAGAAGTTCTTTCCCGGAGAAAGACCGGCCCTGATGAGGTCGTCCCCGCCGACAAAGGGTCTTCCCATATACTCTTCATAGACCTCATAGCGTTCAAAGAGGAAGTCGCTGTCCTCGGTAAAAGGGACACCTTCTATGATCTGACACTTATCGCACATCGCGAAGTAGATGAGATCCTTTGGAGCGATGGCCTGATCGAACATCCTGTTGGTCGATTTGACAGCCGGTTTGGCGTGGGCCAGAGCGTTCGGTTTCATGTGCAGAGGGACCATGTTCAGGACATAGCGCAGGACATCCTTTCTGTCGCTAAAACGGTGCAGGAAGGTCCTGATGAGAGGGATGCCTTCAACTTCATGGCCATAGGCGTGGATACGTCCCTTGATCTCCTTTGTCGTCAGAGCCTTCCCGAAGTCGTGGCAGAGACAAAGAAGAAGGAATGAGTAGGGGTCTGATACCTCTTTGCGGTATTGCATGGCCCGGTCAATGACTTCCATCGTGTGGACCCAGACATCTCCTTCCGGATGATAGACAGGATCCTGCCTGAGACCGATCAGCAGCTTCATTTCAGTAAACCACGGATCAAGCTGATCCATCTTCCGTAATACTTCAAAGAAGATGGAAGGCCGCCCCTTTAACAGAGCTTTCCTGAGCTCTTCTTCGATCCTCTCTTTGGAGAGTGTGGAGATGTCTATCGTTCGGCATAATTCTACTGTCTCTTCCGCGACGGTGAAGTCAAAGCGGGAAGCGAACTGGGCAGCCCGCAGGACCCGCAGGGGGTCTTCAATGAAGCGGTCTTTATCGATATGACGGATGATGCCTTTCTCGAGGTCTTCTCTTCCATTGAAATAGTCTAAGACTTCCCCTGTCAGGACATCTTCCATCATGGCATTGATGGTGAAGTCTCTTCTCTGAGCGGCTTCTTTATAGCCCAGGAAAGGATCGACAGTGACTTCAAAGTCTCTGTGCCCCTTTCCGGTGGCTTTTTCTTTTCTCGGCATGGCGATATCGATGTCATATCCTTTTAAGGAAAAGACCCCGAAGCTCTCTCCATAGGCCAGCGGCTGACCGATACTGTTCAGGATGTCCCAGAGGGTATCCGGAGAGATGCCATGGACTTCGATGTCGATGTCTTTGTTCTCTCTATGAAGAAGTCTGTCTCTTACACAGCCTCCCACATAAAAGACCCGTCCTCCGGCTTTTCTTACCTTCTCCGCGATGATCCTTTCAATGGCGTCCATATATTTATTATATCTTTAATCCTTATAGAAAAGAAAAGATCCTCTTAGAGGATCCCTTCTGCGAGGTCTTCCTTGTGAAGACCTTCGACATGGATATTCTTGTTTACTTTGGCATCGTAGGTATTGGCCTTCATGATCTCTCTCAGATCGACACCGGTAGCTTCCGACATCGTATCGAAGACCTGCTTCATGATGACCGGCATATTCCCGGATACCTGGGAGACACCGCTTTCGCCGTTGCCGCTATCGTAGATCGTGACCTTGTCGATAGCGCTGATCGGCTTTGCGATCTCTGCTGCCAGTTCCGGCATGATGCGGATCATCATCTCTGCCATGGCAGCCCCGTTGTATTTCTGATAGGCCTCGGCCTTCTTCTCCATGGATTCCGCTTCCGCGATACCCTTGAGACGGATGGCTTCCGCTTCCGCACGGCCCTTGGCAGCGATGCCTTCGGCTTCCTGTTCGGCGATATACCTTCTGGCTTCCGCTTCCTTCTTTAACTTGGTGAGGTCGGCTTCGGCCTTCTGTTCGATCGCGTATCTGTCCGCATCGGCCTGCTTCTCGATCGCGGCGGCGAGTTCCTGCTGACGGATCTCGACTTCCCGCTGCTTCAGTTCGGCGTCTCTTTCCGCCTTGGCGATCTGCGCGTTGACTGTCGCTGTCTGGATGAGCTTCTCTTCTTCCTGTTTCTGGATCTCATAAGAGGCATCGGCCATGGCCTGCTTCCTGTCGCTTTCCAGTTTCAGTTCCGCTTTGCGGATGGAGAGTTCATTGTTTCTCTTAGCGATCTCTGTCTCGGCAGCGACCCTGGCTTCATTGGCAGCCCTGTCCGCAGCTGCCTTGGCGATGGCGACATCTCTGTCTGCCTCGGCTTTGGCGATCTGGGCATCCTTCTTGATCTTGGCGGTATTGTCCATACCTAAGTCATTGATGAGACCGTTCTCATCGGTGACGTTCTGGATGTTGCAGGAGAGGATCTCGATGCCGAGCTTCTCCATATCCTTGGAGGCCTTCTCCATGACCTGATCGGAGAAGGAATCCCGGTCGGTGTTGATGGATTTGAGATCCAATGTACCGATGATCTCTCTCATGTTGCCCTGTAAGGAGTCCTGGAGGTCTAAGGCGATCTCCTGAGGTTGCTTATTCAGGAAGTTCCTCTCTGCCTTCAGCATGCCTTCCGGAGAGGTGTTGATACGGACTTTGGCGACCGCATCGACTTTGACGTTGATGAAGTCGTTAGTCGGGATGAAGGAATCAGTCTTGATGTCGACAGACATCTGACCCAAGTGCAGATAGTCGATCTTCTCAATGAACGGGATGCGGAAGCCGCCTCTGCCGATCAGGACGCGAGGTTCCTTCCTGATACCGGAGATGACGATCGCCACATCCGGAGAGGCCTTCACATAGCCCATAGATAATAAGACGATGATGAAGATCACCAGGAGAGCGATGCCGATATACGGCAGGATATTTAAAATGTTGTTCATGGTTTATCCTTTCGTTAATAGTAGTATCTGTTTCTGTGGAACAGACGGTAGAGGATATACGCCGGGAAGAGGAATACCGATAAGCGGAATACCGATCCCAGGATGTTCAGGATGAGCCTGAAAATGAGTGCGATAAAAACAAGCCATATCGCAAAGGCCATTGTCATGATGATCATATTGATAAACTCCTCTCTAGATCTTTCTTGGAGAAGCTTCACAAGAAGAAGCTTCTAAGATACAGTGATTTGGTTTTTCCATAACTTCTCCTCGCTTTCTATTTATGGTAATTTGATACTAACATAAGTTCACATGACTGTCAATAGTACTCATTAGAGTACATAACGGAATACATAGAACTCTTATAAAAAGTATATAAAGTATTTGAAAAAGAACTTTTCTTCCTCTACAATGGATTTATCCGCAGGGAAGAGAAGAGTATCTTATCAGAAGCTTACAGAGAGTTTCAGAGGGTGGAAATGAAACAGGGGATGATAAGGGAAGAAGGCCTCGGAGCGGAACGTCTCCCGCGTTAAGGGATAAGAGGGCATGGGGAAACCCATGAACTAAGGTGGTACCGCGTTACTGACGTACTTAGACAGGGCGTTTTCTTTTATTTCAGGAGGAAATCATGGAAAGAGAACTCAACGATCAGCAGTTAGTCAGAAGACAGAAAGCAAAGGAACTGGAAGAAAAGGGCATCTATCCTTACGGCAATGCCTACGAAAGGACATCGGATTCGAAGAAGATCAGAGATGCCTATGGGGAATGCACGAAGGAAGAGCTGGAAGAAAAGGCAGTCGAAGTATCGATCGCCGGAAGGATCATGTCCAAGAGAAGAATGGGCAAGATCGGCTTCATGCATATACAGGACAGATACGGGAATATCCAGGTCGTCGTCAATAAGCAGGTCGTAGGGGAAGATGTCTATGAGATCTTCAAGGCCTCTGATATCGGCGATATCATCGGTGTCAAGGGTCTGGTCATCAAGACAGACAGCGGCGAGCTCTCTGTCAAGGCACAGGAATATACACATTTAGTCAAGGCACTCACACCATTACCGGAGAAGTTCCACGGACTTACTGATAAGGAAGAGAGATACAGAAGAAGATATGTCGATCTCATCATGAACGAGGACTCCAAGAGAGTGGCGTTCCAGCGTCCGATGATCTTAAAGACAGTCAGAGACTATATGGATTCCCAGGGATTTACGGAAGTAGAGACACCGGTACTGACGACGTTACTGACAGGAGCCAGCGCCAGACCTTTCGTGACCCATCACAATGCCCAGGATATCGACATGTACATGCGCATTGCCTTAGAGCTCTCTTTAAAGAGACTCTTAGTAGGCGGCATGGAAGCGGTCTATGAGATCGGACGTACCTTCCGTAATGAAGGCATGGATCCGATGCACAACCCGGAATTCACCATGATGGAAGCCTACCTGGCCTACTCCAACCTTGAAGGCATGATGGATCTCACAGAAGGTCTCTTCCAGACAGTGGCAGATAAGATGGGAAAAGATACCTTCCACTTCTTAGGACACGATGTGAAGGTCAAGGCACCGTTCAAGAGAGTCTCCATGGTCGAAGCCATCAAGGAACAGACGGGCATCGACTTCAAGAAAGAGATGACCCTGGAAGAAGCTTCCGCTATCGCGAAGGAGCACGGCATCGAAGTGGAAAGCCACTTCACAGTCGGCCACATCATCAACGCCTTCTTCGAGAAGTATGTTGAAGAGACACTCATCGACCCGACGTTCTTATACGGCCATCCGGTAGAGATCTCTCCATTGACCAGAGCGAACATGGAAGATCCGAGATTCGTCGACAGATTCGAACTCTTCATCGCCGGCAAGGAATTCGCGAATGCCTATACCGAACTCAACGATCCGGATGATCAGTTATCCAGATTTGAAGAACAGCTCAGGCAGAGAGAACTCGGCAACGACGAAGCCAACGACATCGATATGGACTTCATCGAAGCCCTGGAATACGGTATGCCTCCGGCAGGCGGTATCGGTTACGGTATCGACAGAATGGTGATGTTCTTTACGGAAAGCGAAAGCATCCGTGATGTCATTCTGTTCCCGACAATGAAGCAGCGCGGAGAGTAAATCCCAGCAATACAACTGTCTGAAGGCCAAAATGAAGGGATTTGAAGGCTTTTGTAAGGCTTTTTGAAGGAAAAAACGGGAAATTTTGTACATTTCAAAAGGCAAAATACCC
>JAFOMB010000155.1 GCA_017419065.1 Erysipelotrichaceae bacterium
ACGACACCGGTTCCGCCGATGATGTAGAAGGCGTTGGAAGTATGTTCCAGGAGGAAGGTCTTCTGTTTCTCGCTGAGGGCCGTATTGCCTCCCTTCGTCAGAAGGATCGGTCTCGCGGAAGCAGATGCCGCTAAAGCATCGGCGAAGTTTTCACCGGAAGCTATCAGGATCTCTTCTTTAGATACTCCTGCTTCATTGAGGATAGCCAGGTTGGTATCATATCTCGTCTTCCCGGAGAGTCTTACCAAATGGTAGGCTCCCAGTCCTTCTAAGCAGGAGGCAGGCACAGCCCCTTCTCCTCCCAGGATATAGACAGTGCCTCCTTCTGTGACATTGTCTCTGATATAGTCGATAGCTTTATCTTTCTGGGATTCCTTCGTTAATAAGATAGGCGCACTCTTCTTAGCAGCTAAGTATCCTCCGCCTAAGGCATCGGCGAAGTTTTCTCCGGTAGCTAATATGACAGTATCGAACTTATCTACACCTAAAACACTCTTGAGTTCATCGGCTGCCTTGATAGCGGTATCGTATCTGAGTTTTCCGGAAAGTCTTACGACTTCACTGACCGGATCTTCCGTAAGGTGGAAGGTGTATTTAGAAGAGATACCGCCGATGGAGAATTCCAGTTCATAGTCACCCGGCTCTATCCCCTTCTTATTCTTCTGAACATAGTCATACTGCATGTTTTCGCCGCTGCTGAGATCGCAGTTGAAGCGGACACCATAGGCCTCATCGACCTGTTTTTTGACTTCGGTGGCTTCCCCTTCAAAACTGCCCTTGTCAGTCACGACTTTGACATTCTCCAGAGTATCGTAGAAGGCAAATGTCACGACATGGGAGAGACCGGTCTCTTCATCGATCACCGGCATCGAACGCTCTTCCGCATACTCCGGGACGCGCTTTGTGACATCATTCGCACTCACGGAGAGGATCGGATTCCCCTTGACGGTCACAGAGAAAGGCTCGCTCATGACCTGCCCCATCTCTATCCTGGCTTCATACGTCGATCCGACTTCCCACTGATTCTCCTTTGACTGATCGTCATGGGTTTTGATGGAAAAGGATTCTCCGAACGCCTCCCGGATATCGTTCATGACATCCGAAGTCTTTCCGCTGAATGTCCCCTTTATAGTCTCCACTGTCAGTTCTTTCGGATAGACAGGAAATATCCTCCAGGCATCTTCTCCTTCTCCCATTACCATCTCTGTTCCCTCATAGACCGTGATGTCTTCCGGCTTCACCGAGAGGATCGGATTGTCCTCCAGGATGAAGAGATAGTCAGCTGTTAAAGGTCCGAAGATGAAGGAGACTCTGTTTTCACCGAGAGTGAACGGATCCTTCGCACTTTGATCGTTGAGATTGTAGACATTCTGATAGGAGATGCCGCAGGCTTCTGAGATCTGATCTACGACATCATCCCAGGCACCGGAAAAAACCGTTCCGTCCTTCAGGGTGACTTCAATATACTGCGGGGTCGGATCATAGCGCATCCATTCGATGACTTCCCCGTCAACTTCTTCTTCCATCACCGTGCCGCTGCCCTGGGATCTCGTGACATCCCTTACATACAGAGTAGCCAGCGGTGTCTCATTGATGATGACATCATAGCTGTCCACGGCCGGACCGAGTACACAGGTCATCGGGTGCTTCCCGGCACCCCAGATATTCTCCTCGCTCTGATCATCCCCATCCAGTGAGGCTTCATAGGAGAGTCCAAAGCGTTCATTAATTTCCCTGGTAATATCATATATGCCGTTTCCATCGATCACAGTCCCATCATTCATCATGACTGTCAAAGAAACAGGACCGGCAGGATAGTACGGCTTCCAGTTAGATGTCATCGAGGCATTGCCTTCATCATAGACGACATCTTCGATCTCTAAAGAAGAGGCAGAGATCCGGAAGTCCTTCGCATCCATCGGATAGACTTCATGGAAGGCGGCTGTATTGTATTCATCATAGCGGCTGTGATTCGGGAAGTTGTCCATACACTTCAAAAACCAGGTATAATCGCTCTGTCCCGCATCCCAGGTGGAATCGAGGTTGTAGTAGAGATCATTGATCTTCACGATATTCCAGCCATGGGCTTCTCCCGCATAACCCGCTATCAGCCGGGAATCGATCCCCTGCGATAACAGCAGGCGGTAAAGAAGAGAGGAGTAGCCCTGACAGACCGCTGTCTTATTGATCAAAGCGGCATAGGCCGTATATTTGAGATCGTAAGTATTGTCATGTTCGTGGTCATAGACGACATTGGCACAGATATAGTCATAGATCGACTTGATCTTCTCATAGCGTCCCTTTTCTTCAAGGTCCAGAGAATCCAGTAAAGAGGAGACCGCATCATCCAGTTCCGCTTCCTGTTCCGCTGTCGTGTAGTAAGTAAAGTTATAGACAAAACTGATCGTATAGCGGCTGCCCTCATGAGAGATGCCGGCTGCAGGACACTTGTATCCGCCATAGTGCCAGCGTAAGTAATCCCCCTCTTTCGGCTGTCCGGTATGGACAAGGGCTTCCTGCCGTATATCCTGCTGGGCCTGCTGCAGTTTTGACACAGCTTCCGCATCATCAGCAGCTTCCACAGCGTAAGGAACCGTGATACTGTCCTGTCTACTGACCATGCCCTGTCTTAAGACAGCTGCCGCTTCTTCAACGGTGTCATAGTACTGACCATCATAAGAAAGTGTTTTCGGCGCATTATGAGGATCAGGATCCTTGAGATCCTTCTCCGTAAAGATCCCCTCATAGAGAGGATTGATATAGGTATATCCATCCAGTTTCAGGTCTGTCTTTTCTTCCGCCTGTCCTCTAAAAGAAGACACGCCTAAAAACAGACAGCACATGAGCAGTATCAATAACAGTTTTTTGACGGAAGGATGCATATGATATATCTCCTTTGCGGTTTGACACTTCAAGAGTAACACCCCATCCCCCTCAGTACAAGAAAAGGACCTATACAAAAAGAAGGGATCTCTCCCTTCTTTCCGTAAATGATCGATTATTATTATCTACTTCTTCACTACCACTGTATCTGCTGGAGCCGAGAAGATATTTCTGGCGGAATCATCCGGGATCCTTGCTTCTCCACCGATGATGTAGCCATTGGTGATGGAGGAAGAAGAACAGTAGTCCTTCAAGGAAGATTCCTTACCTGGTTTGGTAAGCAGGATAGGAGACTTCAGGGCATAGCCTAAAGGTCCTGCACAGAGGCCGTCCGGATAGTC
>JAFOMB010000021.1 GCA_017419065.1 Erysipelotrichaceae bacterium
ATAAATAAAAATAATGTAGAATTGAGATATGGAAGTATATCTGTCTTTAGCCGGTATCGCGCTCATTCCGGTGGCGATCACTGCCATTCTGGAGACGCTGCTGGAAAAGGAAAAGATCAAAGTATCCTATCAGCTGCAGCAGGTCCTCATCGGGATCATTTTCGGCATTGCGGCGATCCTGGCGACAGAGTTCGGTGTCAATTTCGGAGGGGCTGTCATCAATGTGCGGGATGCCGCACCGCTTTGCGCAGGCCTTATCTTCGGGGCACCGGCCGGTATCATTGCCGGTCTCATCGGAGGACTTGAGAGATGGTTCGCGGTGCTCTGGGGTGCCGGCTACTATACGAGACTGGCCTGTACTATCTCCACCATCCTGGCCGGTATCATTGCCGCATTACTTAGAAAGCTCTTATATTTCGACAGGATCCCGAATGTCCAGCAGTCGCTGATCATCGGGGCTGTCGTGGAAGTCATCCACATGCTGATGATCTTCATCACCAATACCAATGACGTGACGGCGGCCTTCCAGTATGTCAAAGCCTGTACCTTCCCGATGATCATCGTCAATACCGCCGCTCTGGCCTTCGCTGTCTTCCTGGCGCTCCGCATCAGTCATCAGGAAGAGGAGTCCCGGCGTCCGGGCAGAGAAGGGGCTGTCCGTTCCCTGTCGACGCAGTTCCGGAGAGTCTTGATCGCCGTCGTCCTGATCGGCTTCCTGGCTACGACGATGCTCAGCCACGCTCTGCAGACACAGATCTCCCGGGAGAATACCCAGAAGACGATCTATCTGGCCCTGGAAGATGCCAAGAACGACGTCATGGATCAGTGCGATGAAAGGCTTCTCCATGTCAACAGACTGGTCGTCAATGCCCTGGCAGAAGACCCGGATCAGGATCTCTACCTGCTGAAGGTGCGCTACAACGTCGCTGAGATCGACATCATCGATGAGAACGCCATCGTCGTCAATTCCAGTGAATACAACAATATCGGTTTCAATATGGCCAAGGGCGGCCGTCAGTCCGGAGAGTTCCTGCAGCTGCTCAGCGAGGGCGGTCCGGAGGAAATGGTCCAGGAGTTCATGCCGACATCCAATGACCCGGATCTCTATCTGAAGTACAGCGGTGTCCGTATGGGGACCGGTTTTGTGCAGGTTGCCTTCAACGGCCTTCAGATGAGCGAGGAGATCTCCTCCTTCCTGAACAAGGTCGCTGCCAACCGGCACATCGGTGAAAGCGGAAGTCTCCTGGTCCTGGACAGAGGACACGGCATCGTCTCTTCGACCAATGATTCCATCTTCTCCGGCGGCGCGGATGTCGATATCCAGCTCGACCCTGACGGCAATGAGGAATATACCGTCTATGAGTGCACGATCAATTCCGAGCCTTACTACTACATGTATACGACAGCAGAGAACTACTATGTCTTCGGTGTCATCCCGAGGGCAGAAGCTGATTTCAATAAATCCCTGACGACTTATCTGAACGTCTTCACCCAGACTATCGTCTCCGGTGTCCTCTTCGCCATGATCTACATCATCATCAAGTCCCTCGTCGTCGACAAGATCCGTACCGTGACCGGTGCTCTGTATAAGATCACCAAGGGCGATCTGGATACGAAGGTCGAAGTCGATTCGAGCCGGGAATTCATCTGGCTTTCTGCCGGTATCAATCAGACAGTCGATGCCCTGAAACGCTATATCGCGGAGGCCAATGCCCGTATCGATTCCGAACTGCAGTACGCCAGAGAGATACAGAGTTCAGCTCTGCCTTCTTCGTTCCCGGAGAGAGAGGAATTTGAGATCTATGCCCTGATGGATCCGGCCAGAGAAGTCGGCGGAGACTTCTATGACTTCTATTTCGTCGATGACCGGAAGATCGTCTTCCTGGTCGCCGATGTCTCGGGAAAGGGTATCCCGGCTTCCTTATTCATGATGAGAGCGAAGACGCTGCTGAAGACCTATGCGGAAAACAATATCGCGGTAGCGGATATCTTCACCAATGCGAACTATCAGCTCTGCGATGGTAATGACGCGGCCATGTTTGTGACGGCCTGGATGGGTTTCCTGGATCTTTCCACCGGGGAACTTCGCTACGCCAATGCCGGTCATAACCGTCCTCTGCTGAGAAGAAAAGACGGGACATTCGAATACCTCCAGGGTCCTGCCGGATTCGTTCTGGCTGGGATGGAAGGCGTCGTCTATAAGGAACAGACGATCACCCTGGAACCGGGAGATGAGATCTTCCTGTACACTGACGGTGTTGTGGAAGCGACAGATACCGAAGGAAAACTCTATGGCGATGACAGACTGAAGATGTGTCTGAATGAACATATCGGTGAAGACGCGAAGACGCTTTGCGAGAGCGTCAAATCCGATGTTGATCACTTCTATGAAGGGGCTGCCCAGTTCGATGACATCACGGAACTGTCCTTCCGCTTCAGGAAGTACTCCCGATGAAACATAAAACAGTAAGGATCAAGACAGCTTCCGGGAAGATGAAGATCATCATCCTGGAAGAGAGAAACAATAAGGAGAAAGTCCCCGGCATCCTCTGGATACACGGAGGCGGCTATGTGACGGGAATGGCCTCCATGGTCTATGCCTCAGTGGGAAGGCTTCTGGCGAAGACCTATGGCGGAGTCGTCCTTTCACCGGGATACCGCCTGGCACCCATACACCCTTATCCGGCAGCTCTGGAAGACTGCTATGCGGCCTTGGAGTATCTTTTTGAACACGCGGAAGAACTCGGGATCGATAAGGAGAAGATCATCGTCGGCGGCGAAAGCGCCGGAGGCGGTCTGGCGGCAGCTGTGTGCCTCTACGCGAGAGATCAGGGGAAGATCAGGGTGAGGATGCAGATACCGCTCTATCCTATGATCGACTGCTTCGATACACCTTCATCTATAGACAACCATGGAAGAGTATGGAATACCAGGAGAAATCACTTTGGCTGGAAGGCCTATCTCAAGGACCTCTATGGAAGAAAAGACATCCCTGTCTATGCCTCGGCAGCCAGGGAAGAAAATTATGAAGGCATGCCGCCGTGCTATACCTTTGTCCAGGATGGAGAACCCTTCTACCAGGAGACTCTTGATTACGTCGAAAAACTGAAGAGATCCGGTGTGAAGGCGTCTGTCGATGTCTACCATGGCGATGTCCATGCCTTTGACCTGTTGACACCCTGGACGAAGAGCGTCAAAGCAGCGCGTGAGAAACTCTGTAAAGAATATGAAAAGATCATCGTGGAGGCTCCTGAATAGGGCCTCTTTCCGTTATATAATGAATACAAATGATCCGCTTTTTCACATTGGATAAAAAACCGAAGATCTGGAATATCGCTTTCCTCTCTGTCCTCCTGATAAGCGTTCTTTTTCTGCTTTCCAAAACAGGAAAACTGAGTTTTCCGCTGATGACAGCTCTGATATCTTCCTATCTTCTCTTATGTATCTTCATACTGGTAAGAGCCTGCCTCCTGCAGCTGCGCTACAACCCGTATTCCTATAACGTCATCTACTATATAGGCTTCTCGATCCTTCTGTTCATCATCCTTTTACAGGTCTGGATGACTGTCATCCGCTTCACAAAAGATCCGGGCTACGAGGACAGCGTGAAGACCGCCACTCTCTTGGGGATGCTGGCGAGCTCCGGGACGGGTTCCATGCTGTACCTGTTTCCGTTTGCGTTTGCGTATTCTCTGGGACTCTGCTTCTCCAATCTCATCCTTATAAGGAAAGAAGGAAGGAGTCTTGTGAACCTGCTGGGTGTCATCATGTTCCTCCTGTTAAGCGGCGGTCTCTTCTTCATGATCTATGTGGACTGGTACGCGAGCGGCTCTGTCTATGAAGTCATGTTCCATGACATCCTGGTGAATATCTTCGCGGCCGTCTATGTCTATTGCGAATGTATGCTTCTGGGAACGATGGCAGCCAATCTGATCGTCACGGAATATCAGCCGGACAAGGATACCGACTTCCTCATCATATTAGGCTGCGGTCTTAAGAAAGACGGGACGCCGACGCCTCTATTGGCAGGCAGGATAGAACGGGCGCTTTCCTTTTATCAGGAACAGCTGAAAGAGACCGGAAAGAAGGCGACATTCATCACCTCCGGCGGTCAGGGAAAAGACGAAGTGATCTCGGAAAGTCAGTCGATGAGAAACTATCTGCTTTCAAAGGGGATCGGGGATGAAGAGATCCTGATGGAAGACAGATCGACGAATACTTTTGAGAATATGACATACTCGAAGAAGATCATCGATTCCTTCAAAGAAGGAAAGAAGGTCCTCTTCTCTACGACGAACTATCACGTCTTCCGCAGCGGTCTCATGGCCAGAAGGGCCGGCATGAAGGCAATCGGTCTGGGAGCGGAGACGAAGTGGTATTTCTGGCCGAATGCTTCGATCCGGGAATTTGCCGGACTGTTAAAAGAACACAGACTGAAACAGTGTCTCATCCTCCTGGGGATGATCCTCATCTATACCGCACTGACAGCTCTTTCCTACCTGTATTAGGAGAATTTATGAAGAGAATATCCAATATCCTTTCTATCATCCTTCTCATCCTGTCTACGTATCTGCTCACTCATCCTCTGTTTTTTCTGCATGGGATGAAGGAGTGGCCGATGCTTCTTTTCGCCGTCTCTTTAGCGGTGATCGGGATCTCCCTGGTCTTCGATCTGGAAGGTCTTCCTCTGTTTACCGCTCTTGGCTACGGGATCGGTTTCCTGGCAGCTTTCTACCTTCAAAGCGAAGGAACAGATCCGGGAGGCGGAAGGACGAGCGATCTCTGGATCATCTGGACAGGTGTCTTTCTCGGTTTCGTTCTGGCAGGAGTCATCTTTGCGCTGATCAGGAAAAGGAGGGGTAAATGATGTCACTCGCGAGCTGGTATATCCGTCATAATTTTTCAAAGGGCGACAAGAAGAGAGATGCGGGACTCACGACGCCGGCAGATGTCGTGCGCTATGACGATATTTCTTACGGAAGAGATCCGAAGTGGAATCTCCTCGATGTCTACCGCCCGAAGGATGCGGAGGGGAAACTTCCTGTCATCATCAGCGTCCATGGCGGAGGCTGGGTCTATGGCACCAAGGAAGTCTATCAGTTTTACTGTATGTCTTTAGCCCAAAGGGGCTTTGCGGTCGTGAACTTCAACTACCGTCTCTCTCCGGAACACCGCTATCCTGTCCAGCTGCAGGATACCGATGCGGCATTCAAATGGGTCCTGGAACACGAAGAGGAATATGGCTTTGATACCCGCAATCTCTTCGGTGTCGGCGATTCCGCCGGAGGACAGCTTTTATCCATGTACTGTGCTATCCTGGCTGATCCGTCCCTCGGAGAGAAGTTTCACCTCACTGTTCCCGAGAAACAGTTCAGCGCTGTCGCTTTGAACTGCGGGATGTATGATCAGAAGACTCCGGAGAAGAAGGATTCCAACAATCTTCTGATCAGCGACATCCTGGGAAAGGGATGGACAGAAGAAGACCTGGATACGATGAGAAGTGCCAAAGTGATCAAAGAGGGCTTCCCGCCTGCCTTTGTGATGAGTGCCACCGGCGACTTCCTGCGGGAACAGGTGGACATCCTGGTGCCAATACTGGAGAAGCATCATATCGATCACGAAGTGAAGATCTACGGCAGTGAAGACAACGTCCTGGGACATGTCTTCCATGTGAATGTGAAGAGCGATGACGCCCGTGTATGCAACGGCGAAGAATGTGCTTTCTTCAGGAAATACATCTTATAAAGTTATGACTGAGAAGATACAGACAGTCGATGTGAAAGGCATCGGCTATATCGAAAAGATCAAGGGAAGTGAAAACCTCTACTGGGGCATGGACTATACCGGCGGTGACCTCTATGAAGCGGAAGAACTATATACAGACGGACACCGCATAGGCCATACCCGCCTGATCATCGTCTCCTATCCGGAAGGACGGGTGATGGAACCCATCCCTGCCAGGAAAGGTCTATACTTCGGAAAACCGGTCTTTTATGAGGGAAAGATCATCCTGCTCTCCGCGGATTTCCCGAAGGGGGAGATCTTCCTTGATGCCTGTGAAGAAAAGACAGGAAAGATAGAGACTATCGCTGTCATCAAAAGAGAAGACTTTGAAGACTGCTACAACCTCATGCCGGAAATAGAGCCTTTGATGCTGAGCAGGCAGACAGGAGACGTCTTTGAAGTGCTCTGGCCGGAAAGGATACGGATCCCGAAGAAGGGCAATGAGACCTTCTGTTTCCGGGATGAAGACCTCTTCTACTTCAGTGCCTGGATAGAAGATCCGGATTACCGTGAAGAACTCGTCATAAAAGACAGGGAAGGTCATGAGATCTCCAGGAGATCCGGTTCTCTGATGGATATGCCGGAGGGAAAGAAATGGCTGCTCATCTGATCAGAGAGATCGAAGAAAAGGACGATAAAGAGCTGGAGAAGCTCATCCGAGACTGTCTGATAGAATTCGGGGCTGACCACGAAGGAACGGCCTGGGAAGACGAGATGCTGGGGAAACTCTCCTTTGTGTATGGAAAGGAAAAAGAGCGCTACTGGATCGCTCTTGATGAAAGGGGAGAGATACTGGCGGGTGCCGGTATCGGAGGTCTTCAGGGTGTGGAAGGCGTCTGTGAACTGCAGAAGATGTACTGCCGGAAGGATGCCAGAGGAAGCGGTGTCTCCCATCAGCTTATGGACAGGGCACTTGACTTTGCCTCAGAATACTATCAGATGTGCTATCTGGAGACGCTGGAGAATATGACAGCGGCCAGAAGGTTTTATGAGAAATACGGATTTGAAAGGATATATCACTCTCTGGGAGATACCGGACATGACAGCTGTGATGTGCGCTATCTGCTGGATCTGAACAAAAGAAAAGAACTATGAGTATCACCTGTATAAAGGATGTCATCAGAAACATCAATATCGTGATCGGCTGTCCGATCGGATGTACCTACTGCTATGCCAGGATCAACTGCCTGCGCTTCCACAGTACAGAGGACTTCTCTGTACCTGTCTTCTTTGAAGAAAAGCTCCGTCTTCTGGAGAAAAAGAAGAGCCGTGCCTACTTCCTGACCGGACAGAGCGATCTGGCCTACTGGAAGGAAGAGTGGCTGGAGAAGGTCTTTTCAAAGATGGAGGAGAATCCGGATACACAGTATCTCTTCCTCTCCAAGAGACCGGAAAGGCTCTCTTTGAAGAAGACACCGGAAAACGGCTGGTTTGGCGTGACCGTCACTTCCTCCAAAGAGAAGCAGAGGATAGAAGACCTGAAGAAGAATGTCTCTTCCGGGAATCTCCATATCACCTTTGAACCTCTCTTTGACGATATCGGGGAAGTCGATCTCGACGGGATCTCCTGGATCGTCATCGGGACAGAGACAGGAAGCCGGAAGGGGAAGGCTGTCACAAGAAGAGAATGGGTCTATTCTCTTCTGAATCAGGCAAGGAAGAAGGGTATCCCGGTCTTCATGAAGGAAGATCTTCTCGGTATCATGAAGGAAGAGGAAATGGTACAGGAATTTCCTTCTTCATTTCTCCATACAGAAAAACAGGAAAGGATCGAATTATGAGTCAGGAAAAGTATTTCAGAGACCGTTATGATGTGATCATCATCGGCGGGGCTCTGGCCGGTCTGGCATCCGCTCTGACCCTCAGAAACAAGGGTC
>JAFOMB010000156.1 GCA_017419065.1 Erysipelotrichaceae bacterium
CAGTGGCTGGAGAACATCGAAGACTGGTGCATCTCCCGTCAGTTGTGGTGGGGACACAGGATCCCTGTCTGGTATCACAAGGAGACAGGCGAGATCTATTGTGAAGTCGATCCTCCGAAGGATATCGAGAACTATGTACAGGATGAAGATGTCCTGGATACCTGGTTCTCAAGTGCTCTCTGGCCTTTCTCAACTCTGGGATGGCCGGAAGAGACGGAAGACCTCAAGAGATACTTCCCGACTTCCTGCATGGTCACAGGTTATGACATCATCTTCTTCTGGGTCGCCAGAATGGCCTTCAGCGCCCGTCATTTCCTGAATGACGTTCCATTCAGAGACTGTCTGATCCACGGCCTCATCCGTGATGAAAAGGGCCGTAAGATGTCCAAATCGCTTGGAAACGGCGTCGATCCGATCGATGTCATCGACAACTACGGCTGTGATTCCCTGCGTTTATTCATCCTGACCAATTCCACACCGGGTCTTGATACCAACTATTCCAAGGAGAAGATCGAAGCCGGATGGAGCTTTATCAACAAGTTCTGGAACGCGGCCAGATATGTCCTCATGAACAGACCGGAAGGATTCAAATTGGGCAAGCTGGAACTCAAGAGCGCTGCCGATCACTGGATCATCAATGAACTCAACAAGTGCATCGATTCCGTGACCCTGAATCTTGACCGCTATGAATTCGGTATCGCCGGCAATGAAGCCATGTCCTTTGTCTGGGATGACTTCTGCTCCCTCTATATCGAATTCTCCAAGGCCGCTCTTACTTCCGATAACGAAGAAGAAAAGCTCTCTACACTGAATACTCTGATCTATGTCCTGGATGCCTTAACGAGGATGCTTCATCCGTTCATCCCGTTCGTATCGGAAGAGATCTATCAGGAGATCCATGGGAAAGAGAGTTCTGTCTGTACAGAGACCTGGCCAAAGAAGGTATCTGATATCGATACCGGGAAGGCAGGAGAAGTCAATCAGCTCATCGAGATCATCAAATTGGTCAGAGAACTGCGTTCCCAGCATGATATCAAGCCTTCCAAGGAACTGCGCTTCCATCTTGAAGGACTCGATCTGAACAGCGAGTACACAGCTATCCTCTACCGTATGTGTAAGATCGTCCCGACAGATGCCATCGAAGGAGAAAGCCTCGTCCGTCCTATCAGCGATGCGACGATCAGCTTCACGATGTCCGATATCGTCAATAAGGAAGAGGAACTTAAGAAGATCGATCAGGAACTCAAGAGACTGGAAGGGGAGATCAGACGTTCCAACGGCATCCTCTCCAATGAGAAGTTCCTGGCCAAAGCTCCGGCTGCCAAGGTCGAAGAGGAAAGACAGAAACTGGCTCATTACCAGGCTTCCTACGACACGTTAGCGAAGCAGAAGGAAGAACTCTCCCGATAAGGAAAATACACTGCAGAACGGCTGAAATGCCGTTCTGTTTGTATTTACAGGAAGGGCACCCGTATTCTCTAATCGAAAAAACTGTACTATAATCAAGATATAGTCATAAGCAGTATGACCGGCTGTCTATAAGCTGAAACGATTATAGAGCTGATCGAAAAGAAAGGGGATCTTATGAAAAAGTTCTTAGAAGATTTCAAAGCATTCGCGCTCAAGGGCAATGTCATCGACATGGCCATCGGTGTCATCATCGCCGGTGCTTTCTCCAGCATCGTCACTTCCTTTACCGAAAACATCATCAACCCGATCATCGCCTGCCTGGGCGGTACCGAGATCGGTCTTGTCACGCCGTTAGGTTCTACCGGCCAGTATCTCAACTGGGGTGCTCTCTTAACTGCCATCGTCAACTTCCTGATCATGGCTCTGGTCCTCTTCTTCATCCTCAAGGCTTTCAAGAAAGCGGAAGATCTGGCGAAGAAGCCGGAAGAACCGGCACCGGAAGAGCCGAAGGGACCGACAGAGATGGAACAGGTCATTGAACTTCTCAAGGAAATCAAAGAGAAGTAAATTGACTTTTCAACTCTCGAAACTATAATAAAAATATAAACGTTGAGTAAGACACGATCTCTGCCCGTAATGGCAAAGAGAGGCCCGTCTGGTGGAAAGGGCTGCAGGAAGACAGAGATTACTACTTATGAGTGCTTATAAAAGGTAAGACGTGACCCGCGTTAAGGGTAAGAGAAACAAGTAAAGGTGGTACCTCGCTATACAGCGACCTTGGGCCCACCTTTTTTTACGGAGGAAAATATGGTCAACATCAAGGAAGACGAACGTCTGCACGTACTGAATCACTCCTGTGCCCATCTTCTGGCACAGGCTGTATCCCATCTCTATCCGGGAGCGAAGTTCTGGGTAGGACCGGTCATCGATGACGGGTTCTACTACGATATGGATCTCGGCGATACGGTCATCAAGGAAGAAGATCTCCCGAAGATTGAGAAGGAGATGAAGAAGATCGCCAAGGACGGCAAGAGGATCATCCGTCATGAGATCTCCAAGGAAGAAGCTCTGGAGATGTTCAAAGACGATCCATACAAGATCGATCTGATCTCGCACATGGATGAAAACGACACAGTCATCTCTACGTATACGCAGGGTGATTTTACCGATCTCTGCCGCGGTCCGCATATCGAAAGCGTCAAGGAACTCAAGCACTTCAAGCTCATCAAGTTCTCCGGTGCCTACTGGAAGAACGATGCGAACAATAAGATGCTGCAGAGGATCTACGGCATCGCCTTTGACACGGAAGAAGAACTTGACCAGTACCTGAAGGAACTGGAAGAAGCCAGACAGAGAGACCACCGCAAGATCGGCAAGGAACAGGAACTCTTCATGAACCACGTCCTGGTCGGTGCCGGCATGCCGATGTGGTTACCGAACGGCGCTATCATCCGCAAGGAACTGGAAAACTACATCTATGCCAAGGAAAGAGACCTCGGCTATGAACATGTCTATACGCCATGTGTAGGTACGGTCGATCTCTATAAGACATCCGGTCACTGGGATCACTATAAGGAAAACATGTTCCCGATGATGAAGGTCGACAACGAAGAATTCGTCCTCCGTCCGATGAACTGTCCGCACCACATGCTGATCTACAAGAACAAACTGCACTCCTACAGAGACCTGCCGGTGAGAATAGGGGAGTTCGCCACAGACTTCCGCTATGAAGCCTCCGGCGCTGTCAAGGGTCTCGAAAGAGTCCGCTGCATGTGCCAGAACGACGC
>JAFOMB010000157.1 GCA_017419065.1 Erysipelotrichaceae bacterium
CATCAATATGTGCAAGGATATCCTGGAAAACGGAACTTCTACGGAAGGACAGAAGGTAAGACCTCACTGGCCGGATGGTACACCGGCCTATACCATCATGAAGTTCGGGGAAGTCAACCGCTTTGACTTGCGTGAAGAATTCCCGATGCTGACACTGAGAAAGACCGGCATCAAGAGCGCGACAGATGAAGTCTTGTGGATCTGGCAGAAGAAATCCAACAACATCCATGACCTCGGACCGCATATCTGGGATGAATGGGCGGATGAAGACGGCTCCATCGGCAAGGCCTACGGCTATCAGATGGGTCTCAAGCACGCCTGTAAAGATGTGAATGATGAAGGTCTCGTAAAGGCCTTCCCGGAATACTATGAATTCGCGAAGAACGAAGAAGGGGAAGACATATTCCGCGATAGAGAGACCGGAAGGGTCGCTGCTGTCCGTAAACAAGGAAAGTGGTATGTCGACCAGGTCGACAAGGTCATCTACGACCTCAAGAACACCCCGTTCTCCAGACGCATCATGACGACTCTCTGGAATCCGGAAGACCTCGATGAGATGAACTTACAGCCATGCGCCTACAATGTGACCTTTGTCGTCTCCCAGGAAAAAGGAAAAGACAAGCTCACTTTGAATATGATCCTCAATCAGAGAAGCCAGGATGTCCTGGCTGCCTGGGCCTGGAACACCTGCCAGTACGCGGTACTGCAGCACATGCTGGCACAGGTCTGCGATATGGAAGCAGGGGAGTTCATCCACGTGGATGCGAACGCCCATATCTATGCGCCAAGACACATCCCGGCCATCGAAGAACTGATCAAGAGGACTCCGCAGCCGGCCCCGGAATTCTGGCTCGATCCGGAGATCCACGACTTCTACCGTTTCACCAAGGACTCCGTCGCCTTACGCAACTACCAGGTAGCCGGTGATCAGATCCGCGATATCGAGATCGCGATCTAGGAGGAAACCATGAAAGCCATCGCTGCCGTTGACCGTAACTGGGCCATCGGCTATAAAGGAGACCTCCTGGTCCACATCCCGGAAGACATGAAGAACTTCCGCCGTCTCACCTCCGGAAAGACCGTCATCTACGGAAGAAAGACACTGGAGACCTTCCCGAAGGGAAGACCCTTACCGAAAAGAGAGAACATCATCCTCTCCCGCAATCCCGACTACGAAGTAGAAGGTGCTAAAGTAGTTCATTCCATCAGGGAACTCAAAGAACAGCTTCCGGAGAATACTGACGACTATATCGTCATCGGCGGGGAAAGCATCTACAGATCCCTGCTTCCCCTGTGTGAGGAATGCATCATCACCAGAGTGGAAAACAGCTATGAAGCCGATGCCTTCTTCCCGGATCTGGATGAAGATCCTGAATGGGAATGTACAGAAAAAGGGGAAGACAGAGACTATGAAGGTCTGATCTTCCACTATGATATCTATAGAAGAATACAGAAAGAAGGCGACTGACGTCTTCTTTTTTAAAACAGGAAGCCTTTTATTTGAAATACTATTTCTCCGATTCCCGATACAATATCTTTGATTTCTATGAGAAAGAACGAAAAGATCTTTACACTGCCTTTTCTGATGATCCTCTTTATGAGTGTCATTAGCGGCTCCGCTTCCTACATGGTGAATCCGGTATTACCGGCTTTTCTGGTATCCAGAGGGGCTCCGATGGAGATCACCGGGATCATCTCTTCCCTGATGAGTCTTGTCGCTCTCTTCGGAAGACCGTTCGCCGGAGCAGCCAGTGACCGCTTCAACAAGAAGAAGATCATGGTCCTCTCCTATCTCCTCTCCATCATCTGTCTCTATCTCTACTCCCTGTCAAACAGCGTCCCGATGATCATCTTCGTGCGCATCCTCCATGGGATCGCCTTCTCTTTGAGCGGGACCGTCTCCATGGCCTTCGGCGCCGATTTCCTGCCTATGAGCCGTTTAGGAGAAGGGCTTGGCTATATCGGGATCGGTACGGTCATCTCCACGATGATCGGTCCTCAGCTGGGTGATTATATAGGCACTCAATTCGGAATGGAACAGATCTTCCTATGGGCCTGTGTCCTCAATCTCCTGTGTGCAATAGGGACCTGGTTCATTCCTTATCATCCGGTCATCAAAAAGAAAGAAGCCTTCCATTTCAAACTGGAAAACTTCTACGCTCCGGAACTCAATCTCTATGTGTTTTTTATGGGGATACTCTCCATCGGCAACGGCATCCTCCTATACTATCTCAAGGACTTCGGTTCTGTCAGAAGCATCGCTTCCATCAACCTCTACTACACCGTCAGTTCTATCGTCACCGTCTTAACCAAGCCTTTTACCGGCAAGTGGCTGGATAAGAAAGGTGTTGCCTATACCCTCTATCCGGCCTTTGTGATCTCGGCTGTCTTCGCCTTCCTGTTTGCGAGGGCCTATACCCTGCCTCTTGTCCTCATCGCCGCGGTACTCAAGTCCATCGGTCAGGGCAGCGGCCAGTCCGCCATACAGGCCGATTCCCTGCGCAAGCTGGGACTGGAGAGAAGCGGTGTTGCTTCTTCTTCCTGCTACATCGGCATGGATCTCGGCAATGTCTTAGGCCCGGCTATCGGTGCCTTCGTCATATCCGGACCGGGATATGGCACCCTCTTCAATATCTATGGGGTCCTGCTTCTCCTGTGTATCCCGATCTACTATCTCTATTCCAGAAAGCGGTCGAATCAATAGACATTCAAAAAGAACCTTCCGGTTCTTTTTTACTGTTTCCACTCTTTCAGACAGAGCC
>JAFOMB010000158.1 GCA_017419065.1 Erysipelotrichaceae bacterium
GCTTTTCTTCATATCCTCTCTGATCTGTCCTTCCTTGGAACACGGTCTGTAGGAAGCTTCTATCGGCGTATCAGAGGAAGAGAGATCATGATAGATGGACGAGAGATGTCTGTTGATGTGTTCGAAGAATTCTCTTCTCTTTTCTTCGATGATCTGTATCTGGGGGACCATCGCCTCTTCCAGGAGATCCAGTAACATCTCATCGATCTCCAGTTCCTTTAAGAGCTTATTCTTGTCCTTGAGAAGAGAATTGTAGCGCAGAAGGGCTTTTAAGTATTCTGGAGAGACCTTTCCGATCTCAATATCCAGAAGCCTTCTCCTGTCTTTAGGACTCTGTGAGAAGAGTTCTAAGTCGTTTGGCTTGAATAATACGGCATTGAGCTTTCCGATATAATCGGAAGTCCTCTTTATCAGGATGTCATTGTGGAAGAGGGTCTTGCCGTTCTTACTGATGACGACCCGGAACTTCCCTTCATCCGTATCCGCATCGATACGCGCATACTCTGTTCCATCTTTGATGACATCCGGATCGTGGTTCGTACGGAAGGATTTGGTGTTGGACAGGAATAAGATACTTTCCAGTACATTCGTCTTTCCGATGCCGTTTCTTCCGGTGATGACATTGAGTCCGGGAGAGAAGTCAAAATGAATGGAAGAGTAATTGCGGTAGCTGTTGAGCCTCAATCCTCTGACCTGCATATCGCATATACCCTTCCATCGATTTCTATCTGATCGCCGTTTCGGAGTTTTCTTCCTCTTCTGTTTTCTCTCTCCCCATTCACAAAGATCTCATTCTCCGCAAGAAAGGTCTTGGCCTCTCCGCCGCTGGAGATGATATCCGCGAGTTTGAGAAACTGTTCGAGTTTGACATATTCCGTATGGATCCTTACAGACAGAATGTTCCCTATTGTCATCATAGTTCTATTATACTAAATATTTAAAATATTTTAAATATTAACACTCCATAAGAAAAGCAGCTTTTCAGCTGCCTGTTTCTTTAGTGATAGGTCCTGACCGGAGAGATCAGCTGGGTGATGTGGTCATCTCCCTCTTTCTTCAGGATGATCGGACGGAGTTCCCCGGAGAAGCACATGACAACTTCTTCGCTCTTGAGGGCTTTTACGGCATCCTCGAGGTATTTTCCGCTGCAGGATATCTCGATAGGCTCTCCTTCAAAAGAGATGATGTCGATGCCGTCATTGAGCGAGACAGCCTGGTTCAGGGAGTTCACCTGCATGCCATCGCCATTGATAGAGAGCTTGACGATGTTCTTGCCGTCGGACTTGATGAAGGAACAGCGGTCGACGATATTCAGCAGTTTGCGGCTGTTGACAACTAATGTCTGTGTGAAGTGATCCGGGATGAGTCTGGAGGTATCCGGGAAGGCATCGTCCAGTAATCTCGTCTGGATGATGGAATTGCCGAAGAGGAAGGCGATCTTCTGGGAATCGATGGCGATCGTAACACTCTTTTCCCCGGCGATGCTGTGATAGACTTCCATGAGGTACTTCGCCGGAACAGTGATGTTGAATCTCAGTTCACGGTCGAGATCGATGGTCTTGGATGCCAGACGGTAGGAGTCTGTCGCGTTGACATATAATTTAGATCCTTCAGCCCGGAAGTTGACACCGGTGAGGACAGGACGGATGTCCTTGTCGCTGCAGGCAAAGGCCGTCTGTTCAATGATCTCACTGAACAGAGATGTCTCC
>JAFOMB010000159.1 GCA_017419065.1 Erysipelotrichaceae bacterium
CCTTTCAAAGATATAGACCCTGCGGAAAGTCTCATCCGCATAGGTATAGGTCTTGTCGATATACAGCTGATCTCCCGCAACTGTGACATAGAGCGTCTCCGGGATCTCTTCTTCTCTTGTGTACTCGACATACCAGGAAGAATCCCTGTCCGGATAAGCCTCATGCGTGATGCCCTGACACGTATAGACAGCGCTGTCTCCTTCGATCCCGTAAGGCACCAGTTCCAGTTCTCCGGAATAGCCGATGTCAAACCAGTAAAATTGAGTATCATCATACACTTCTTCACTCACCGTACCGTCCGAAACGTTCCAGAATTCTGTCTTCGTACTCCGCCAGTATCCTGTGAGTAAAGCTTTTATCTCTTCATCGGTATTCTCGATATCTCTTCCGGTATGGACTTCCTGGCCGTCCAGCAGGATGAAGGTCTCCCCTTCCTTTCCTTCAAAGAAACTCATCAGAAGATCCCGGAAGCCGTTGAGGACCTTATAGCCTCCTTCCGGAACGACATTGTCGTAACTGATACCGTAGAAAGATCTCCCGGAGAAGCTCTTCTCATCCTCGAAGGTAAGACGTATCCAGGTGGTCGGCGCATCCAGGGCCATCATCTCCTCGTCAAAAGGCAGGTCCTTCCAGACCGGCAGATGATAGCGGTCGACGTACTCCTGTAAAGCTGTAAGGACCGACTCGTCTGCTTCATAGCGGTAGACGCGTAACGGGATATAGTGGGCAGAAGAAGACTTCTTCTCCAGGATGACACGGCCGTCCTTCTCTCTGGAGACCGTATAGGAATAGTGTTCCCCATTCATGCCGCCGCCGGTGGAAAACTCAGCGCTCAGCAGAACTCCATGATCATAGTCGATGGAAAGCAGCTCATCCAGTGTGATATCCTTTTTCAGTTTTCCTTCGGAATCGTAGAGCTTCCTGGAAAACAGTCCGCTGAACATAAAGATCCCTCCTATCAATGCAATGGCGATCAGAAGGATCAGCCATCTCTTTTTCATATTTCCTTCTCCAGGAGAACGACGCATTCCGCTTCGACGCCCTCTCCTCTTCCGATATAGCCGAGGCCTTCGCCTCTGGTCGCCTTGACGTTCACGTTCAGGAGATCGGTATGAAGGACATTGGCGATGTTTTCTCTCATCTTGTCGATATGCGGAGCCATCTTCGGCTTCTCGATCATGATCAGGGCATCGAGATTGCCGAGGCGGTATCCCCTCTCCTTCATGAGATCATAGGTCTTCTCTAAAAGCACCATCGAAGAGATCCCCTCGTACTTCGGATCGTTGTCCGGAAAGTGTGTCCCGATATCCTTTAAAGCCAGGGCCCCGATGATCGCCTCGCAGACCGCGTGCAGGAGGGCATCGCCGTCGCTGTGTCCCCTCTCCCCTTTTTCAAACGGGATCTCTACACCGCCCAGTACGAGTTTTCTTCCCTCGACCAGCGGATGGATATCTCTCGAATGTCCTATCCTCATATCTCTACCTCCCGGATGTCATCGACGACATCCTCGCAATATGCTTCCAGCACATCTTTCGCCTGATGGCCTTTCGCCACCAGGACACATCTGATCCCGGCACTTCCGGCGACATCCAGATCATGAAGAGTGTCCCCGATAAACAGACAGTCCTCAGGATCCTTTCCTTCCATGAAGGTCCTGATCAGAGGGATCTTGGAGGAAGCGTAGATATCGCTGATCCCCCATACTTCATCAAACAGGGACCTGATCCCCAGTTCTTCCAGCTGGGTCTCCAGGATATCCTTCCTGGAAGCGCTGAGAAGGATGTTTTTATTGCCGGAAAGACGGTTCTTCTTCAAGATCTCCTCTACGCCCGGATAGAGATGGATCTCTTCCTTTCTCTCCCGGTAGAGCTCGACCCAGCGCGAAGCTACTTCATTCCAGTCCTGGACGTCAAAGTCAAAACCGATCCTCTCATAATAGTCCTTTACCGGAAAGGTAAAGACATGGAGATACTCCTCCTTGAAGACCGGTCCCCTGTCCAGGTATTCCCGGCAGAGTTCATTGATGCATTCTACACCGACATCAACATCATCGATGATGGTGCCGTTGAAATCGAAGATCACATACTTCACATCTTCATCTTATCATGAAAAAAAGACTCTTCCGATCAATAGTCGTCCGAGTCTTTATTACTGTCATCGCTTTCGTCTTCACCGTTGAATTCGTCATCATCATCGTCTGTGATCTCCAGTTCTTCGATGTCGACATGGCTTTCCACGTACTTCCTTCTCTCCTTGAGATCCCACTTGTTTTCGCCGAGATTGACGAAGCGCGGGTCAAGAGACAGATCGGAATAGAACTGGGCAATGCGATCGCTGCTGGCTCCCAAGATCTTGGAGACTTCATCCCAGAGCTTGATGAACGGGACACTTCTCTTCTTCTTGGACATAACTTCATATGCGATGTCTGTCATGGTCTTTGCTGCTGTCATTACAAACTTTAAACTCCTGTGAACTTGATCTCCAATAGTTTCTCATCCTCGCCGATGAGATATCGCATACTCAATATATCATCAATATTTTGAAATGCAAGTACTTTTACATCGAATTGGATAGACCCTTCCTCGGTTGTTACTTTGATGTAAGACTTCTCATGAAAGAAGAGTTCTGTGAGGTGTTCCTCCCCCTGACGGAACAGGGTGATCCCGTCTTCTTCGAGGAAGACTTCGCACTGCGCATCGTCTCCGTCAAAGTAGAAAAAATGCCTCTTATCATCGATCCCTCTGGCAAAGGAGATCTCAGAGCTGTTGGTATTTTCATCCCTGATACAGACCGATACGTCCCACATCAATCACTATTATGAAACGGGTACCAGGTACTTTGTCAATAGAGGAACCGAAAGATGATAATATGATATAATTTGAAAGATATGAATACCTATAAAAACAAGAAAGTACTGGTAGCAGGACTCGCCAAGAGCGGTATGTCCGCCATTGAACTCCTGCATAGATGCGGTGCCAGAATCATCGCTACGGAAAAGCGTTCCTTAGATCAGATCAAAGAACTCGACTATCTCCATTCCTTAGGCGTTGAGGTCCTTCCGCAGACCATGGAGGTCTTTGAAGGCGACTATGACCTCGTCGTCAAGAACCCGGCGGTGCCGCCTGTCTCCAAGGAGGTACAGAGACTCAAAGAGAGAGGCATCCCGGTCATCACTGAGATCGAACTGGCCTATACCCTGGCGAAGCCGCAGCACTACTGCGCGATCACCGGCACCAACGGAAAGACGACGACTACCCAGCTGACCTATGAGATACTCCATGCCTTTTACGGCGACAAGGCCCTGGTCGGAGGCAACATCGGCACCCCGCTGTGTCAACTCGTCCTCGACCACGACCTTCTCCATAACGAAGGCAACTACATCTCCCTGGAGATCTCCAACCATCAGCTCGTCGATATCGACACCTTCCGCCCGGAAGCTTCCGTCATACTCAACCTCACTCCGGACCACATCGCCACGATGGGATCCCTGGAAAACTACTACCGCTCCAAGACGCTCGTCTACAAGAACGCCGAAGAAGAGGACATCTTCTTATACAACCTCGATGATCCGCTCATCGAAGAATACACAGAAAAATATCCTTTCCGTGCGAAGAAAGTCACCTTCTCTCTGGAAAAGGAAGCGGACGGCTGCCTGAAAGGTGAGAAACTCTATCTCTATGGCGAAGAACTGATGCCGGTCAGCGAAGTGAGGATCGTCGGAAAGCACAACCTCCAGAACATCCTCGTCTCCTCCCTGCTGGCTTACCACATGGGTGTTGACCGCAAGACGATCCGGGAAACAGTCGCCGCCTTCCAGGGCGTGGAACACCGCATCGAATTCGTCCGTGAACTGGATGGTGTCCGCTACTACAACGACTCCAAGGCCACCAACACCGATGCGACCATCACCGCATTAAAAGCCTTTGACGCCAATGTCATCCTCCTGGTCGGAGGATCGGACAAGGGTCTTTCCATGGATGATGTCCGTAAAAACATGAAGTGCGTCAAACAGGTCATCGGCTTCGGTGCCGCCGGAAAAAGACTGGCCACAGACCTCGATCCGTCTGCCCCGGTCGTAAAGGACCTTTCAGAAGCTGTAAAACTCGCCCATGAACTCTCTGTTCCGGGTGATACCGTCCTCCTCTCCCCGACAACAGCTTCCTTCGATCAGTATTCGGGATACGAAGAAAGAGGAAGACATTTCAAGAAACTGGTCAGCGAATTATGAAACAGTATATCGGTGTGATCGATTCAGGACTCGGCGGTCTGACTGTCGTCGAGAACATCCGGAAGAAGATGCCTTTGGAAGACATCGTCTTTTTCGCAGACTCCGGGAATCTCCCGTATGGGGAAAAGAGCACAGAGGAACTCCTGGCGATCGCCCGTTCCAACATTCAGAAACTGAATGAATATCCGCTCAAAGCCCTGGTCGTTGCCTGCAACACCATGGATTCCACCTGCGGACAGCTCATCCGTCAGGAATCGAAAGCTCCTGTCTATGGGGTCATCCTGCCGGCTGCGAAAAAAGCGGTAAAGGTAACGGAAAACGGAAAGATCGGCGTCATCGCCACAAGAGCTACAGTACGCTCCAATGCCTACCGCAAGGCCATCCGTTCCTTCAATAAGGAACTCTCCGTCTATTCTGTCTCGGCACCGCTCTTAGTGACCTGCGCGGAAGACGGTTCCTATCTGGATGAAGAAAAGAAGAGACCGATCCTCGAGAAGTATCTGAAGCCTCTTCAGAAAAGAGAGATCGATACGCTCATTCTCGGCTGTACGCATTATCCTCTGTTCGAAAAACAGATCAGAAAGATGCTGC
>JAFOMB010000160.1 GCA_017419065.1 Erysipelotrichaceae bacterium
CTGGAGATGGAAAGAGACTTCGAAGAGGAAGACTATGATGAAGACTCTACGGTCTGCGATGTCGTATACCGGAACGGAGAAGACAGGATGATCGTCTCCTACTACTATGAAGATTACGAAGCGCTGGAAGATGATCGCATCACCGCCTATGTCTATGAAACGAAAGGGGGAGAAAGACTCTGCTTCCCGGTAGAAGAACCTTCCCCGGAGAAAGTCAGAGATACCTACCGCTCTGTCATGGCCGAAGAGATGATGCCGGTATTCAACCTGGCCAATGCCCTGATCATCCTGGCTGTCTCCCTGGCCATCGTCTTATTCTATTCCACTTTCTTTTCAACTTATGAGAAGTGCTGGTTCTTATCGATCATGGTGCTGGCCACGATCTTCGCCGTTCTCTTCCCGGAAGAGAGCGCGAACGGGGTCAACGGCATCTGGATCATGCTGCTGTATCTGCTGGATACTTTCTTGAATATCCTTTGTGAACTGCTGATATCCAAGCAGTCGAGATATAACTTCCTGGTCTCTGTCCTGGTTGAGATCACAGAGATCGCGATCTCCCTGGTCCTCATGTACCGCTTTGCGACCATGGCCGTCACCCTCTTCTTCTGGCTGCCGATCGATATCCTGAGCTTCATCAACTGGACGAAACACAAGGACGATGAAGAAGACGAACTCACGATGGTCAGAAGACTCAAGGGCTATCAGGAAGTCCTCATCATCATCGCCATCATCGTCTGGACCTTTGTCGTCGGCTACTTCTTAAGCGGTCTCGATATCGCGTCCGACTTCATACAGAATCGGACCCTGGAACTCTGGATCATCTACCTTGATGCCTGCGCGAGTGCGGTAGGCATCGCCAACGGCTTATTCATCTTCTTCCGTTTACGGGAGCAGTGGATCGCCTGGTATATCTGTGCCCTCTTAGAAGCCATCATGAACATCCTGGCCGGCCAGTATGTCCTGCTCATCTTAAAGCTCGGCTACTTCACCAACACCACCTACGGCTACATCAAGTGGAGCCGCTACATCAAAACACATAAAGAAGAGGCGAATTCACTGTTCTGATTGTGTTTTTCACACGAAATTTGATAGAATAATTCAGTAATAGACAGGAGAAAAATATTATGGCAATTGAAGCAGGCGATTTTAAAACAGGATTAACACTCATCGTCGACGGCGATCCGTGGGTCGTCTTGGACTTCCAGCATGTAAAACCGGGAAAGGGTGCCGCTATCCTGCGCACCAAGATGAAAAACCTCAAGACCGGTGTCACTCAGGAGAGAAATTTCAACGCGAACGTCAAGTTCGAAGCGGCAAACATCGAAAAGAGAAACGTCAACTTCTCCTATGAAGTCGACGGCACCTACACCTTCATGGATATGACCACTTTCGATACCTATGACCTCACTGCTCAGCAGATCGGTGACAACAAGTACTACATCACTGACGGTCTGGAAGTACAGCTGGTCTTATTCGAAGGCGCTGTCTTAACCGTCAGTGTTCCGGCAGCTGTCAATCTGACCGTTACAGAGACGACACCGGCCGTCAAGGGCGCTCCTTCCACACAGCTGAAGGACGCGACGACAGAGACAGGTCTCACCCTCAGAGTTCCGCAGTTCATCGAACAGGGTGAAGTCATCATCGTCACGACAGCCGACGGCAAGTATTCCTCAAGAGCTTAATATAAGCTCTTTTTCATAGTATGGGAAAGACTGTCCTGATCACCGGTGCCTCAGGAGGCATCGGCAGCGCCATCGCCCTGGAACTGGCGAAGGAAGGCTGTGACATCGCCGTCCATTACTTCTCGAATAGAGAGAAAGCGGAAACCCTGGCAGAGGAGATCAGAAGAGACTGTAACGTGAATACTCTTTCTGTACAGGCGGATGTTTCAAAGGAAGAGGAAGTCGTAGAGATGGTGAAAGCCATCGAGGAACACCTGGGTCCTGTCGATATCCTGATCAACAACGCCGGTATCGACATGCCGAATCTCTTCTCTTTGAAGACAGCAGAAGAATTCCGCAGGGTCCTCGATGTCAATACGGTAGGGGCCTATAACTGTGCCAGAGCTGTCACTCCTTCCATGAAGGAGAGAGGTTATGGACGCATCATCAACATCGCCTCCACCAACGGCATCAACACCTACTATCCGATGTGCTTCGACTATGATGCCTCCAAGGCCGCTTTGATCTCCCTGACCCACAATCTGGCTGTCCAGCTTTCTCCGGATATCCATGTGAACGCGGTGGCTCCGGGTTTCATCGGTACCGAGAAGGAACTGGAAGGCTATGACGAAGAATTCCTGAAAGAGGAAGAAGAAAAGATCTTAGTAAAAAGATACGGGAAACCGGAAGAGGTGGCACACCTCATCAGGTTCCTCGTATCTTCAGAAGCAGATTTTATCAACAACACCGTCATCCGTATCGATGGCGGACAGATAGGAAGCGTATAGCTTCCTTTTTTAATCCCACCGGTTCATAAGCAGAAAATCCGGCACAGAACAGTGCCGTATCCCGTCACGGCTTCTATCGAAACTGTCCATCGACAGGACGTATTTCGGATAGTTGTCCGGTATGTTCCGGAGAACGCCGAATTCTCTTTCGATGGTTTCTTCAGAAGCGAGAAGATAGGAAACCTGGACGTAGATCTTTTCCGATCCCTTTTCAGCGACGAAGTCGATCTCTTTGTCACCGCTCTTTCCGGTATAGACCGTATATCCTCTTCTAATCAGTTCCATACAGACGATATTCTCCAGAAGCTGATCGATATCCCGCACATTGCCTCCGAAAACAGCCTCCCGGAAACCGTGGTCTTCAATATAGTATTTCTCGCTCACAGAGAGGATCTTCTTTCCCGGAATATCCTGACGGTCTACCCGGCAGAACAGATTGGCATTACAGCAGGCTCTGATATAGTTGAGAACAGTCTCCGGTGCGACCTTCCGGTTCTCGCTTCGGAAGTAATCGGAGATGCTTTTGGCACTGAAGGTATGGCCGACATTCGCCATGACATAAGTGATGACCCTCTCCAGAAGATCGACGTCGCGGATACTGTTATAGCGGACGACATCCTTGAGAATGATGGAGTGGTAGACATCTCTGAGATACTGGAAGATCACTGTCTTGTCATCCGGAAGAGCGGTGATAAACGGCATGCCTCCGGATTCCAGATAACGCCGGAAGGATCCGCTGATGTCCTTTCTTTCCGGGTCGATGCCCTCCAGGTATTCTTCAAAGGAAAACGGATAGATCACAAATTCCACATACCTTCCTCCGAGATAAGTGGCCAGATCTCCGGAAAGGAGTTTGGCATTGGAACCGGTGATATAGATATCGCAGTCGCAGTCGACACGCAGCGAATTGACACATTTCTCCCAGTCTTTCACTTCCTGGATCTCATCAAAGAAGAGATACACTTTCCCTGTCAGGGAAGAGATCCTGTTTCGGATTTCAGCGTAAAGAGCCTCTGCTGTGGTGAAAGGCGCGTTGGAAAGGGATTCGAAATTGAAGCTGATGATCTGTTCCGAAGCAATTCCTCTTTTTATCAGTTCTTCTTTGATCATCTCCAGCATGACTGATTTTCCGGAACGTCTGATCCCGGTGAGGACTTTGATGAGTTCGTTTCCGATAAAAGGACGTATGCGTTCCATGTAACGTTCACGCTTGATCATAGACATCCCTCCTCTCATCTGTATTATATCAGTTATAACTGAAGAAAATATAAAAAAAAACAATTCTTTCAGTTATAACTGAAAGAATGAATGAAAACAGATATTTCTTCAGTTATAACTGAAAGAAAAAGACCCTTCGGTCTTTATTTCTTTCTGACTTTTGTAAGAGCGGCCATGATGCCGAGCTTTCCATACTCATAGGTCAGTCCTCCCTGCATGTACAGCGTATACGGAGGGATGACCGGCGCATCGGCACTCAGTTCGATCGTGCTTCCCTGGGTGAAGGAACCGGCCGCCATGACTTCCTCGAAAGGATATCCCGGCATCGGTGCCGGCAGGACTCTGACGAAGGAGTCGATCGGGGAGGATTCCTGGATGCCCTGAGTGAACTTCACGAGGGAATCCTCATCTCCGAGTTCTACCGTCTGGATGATGTCCGTTCTTTTTTCATCGTATCCCGGAGAGACGTTTTCATAACCGAGTTTCTCCATCATATAGGCCGCAAAGACAGCCGTCTTCAAAGCACTGTTGACAGCCTTCGGCGCCATGAAGATGCCCTTGAAGAAAGCGTTGTTCTGATTGAAGTTGGCCCCCTGTTCCTTTCCGATGCCCGGAGAGGTGAGACGGTCGGCCACCATGTCGACATACTTCTTCTTACCGGCGATGTAGCCTCCGGTAGAAGCCACGCCTCCTCCTAAGTTTTTCATCAGGGAACCGACCACGACATCAGCTCCGATGTCCCCGGCTTCCTTTTCCTCGACAAGTTCGCCATAGCAGTTGTCGATCATGATGATGACCTCTTCATTGACTTCTCTTATTTTTTCAATGAGATGGCCTATTTTATCTAATGTCAGAGACAGTCTATGCGAATAGCCTCTGGAGCGCTGTATCTCGACGAGCTTCACATCTCTTTTCTTCAGTCTTTCAACGATCTTCTCCTCATCGAATTCATTGTCGATGAGATCGATCTGTTCATACTTCACGCCATAGGCCTTTAAGGACTGAGTAGAGTCTCCGATGAGACCGATCATCTCCTGTAAAGAATCATATGGCGTTCCCGTCAGGGAGATCATCGTATCCCCGTGCTTCAGAAGGGCCGAGAAAGCCAGGTACAGGGCGTTTGTGCCGGACATGATATGAGGTCTCACCAGGGCGTCTTCCGTCCCCAGAACGGCCGAAAAGATCTTCTCGAGCTTATCACGGCCCGGGTCGTAGTTCCCGTATCCGTTGATATCCGCAAAGTCGCTGTAGGAGACCTTGTTTTCAAGGAAGGCCGATAGGACCTTGTCGGAATTGACCATACAGATCCTGTCCAGTTCCTGATAGACATCCTTCAGGTCTTCTTCCGCCTGCAGGGAGAGTTCCCATACTTCTCTATCTATTTCATTTCTGATCATAGTTTCACCTCAACGATACTATTATAACGGGTTTATATGGATAGGGAAGAGAATGAGGAGAAGTCCCGAAAGGAAAAGTGGTAGTATGAAAAAGTGCACAGTGAAGGGGAAGAAAATGAAAAGAGTCCTATATCTGCTTCTGATTCTATTGCTTCTGGCGGGCTGCGGACCGGTCAAAAACCAGAATACCGTTCTCAACGAGAGATTCCTCTCCTCATTAGACAGCCTTGATAACTATGACAGAAAGAACGTCGAAGCCAGGGAAGAAAAAACGGAGACGGGTACCACCGGCTGGGACAGGAACATCTACGGTGTCTACGGTTATGATGATAAGAACAGGGTCGTGCGCTACAGTATCTACTACGCTCCGGAAGACCTCCTGATCCGGGATATCCATTACTACTATAAAAACAGTGACATAAACTACTACAAGGCAGTCCTTGAATACAACAGAGACTTTTACGATCATATGGAGGACTATGATCTCTCTCCTGAATTCTATGGGAACAACGAAGTAAAATACGTCATATATCAGGGAGAAGTCAATCAGCTGGGAAAAATGCCTTTCATTGAACACTACTATTATCCGGACGGCCAATACGGGAAACGCGAGGTCCTGTTAAACGAAAGCGGGGGAGAGGATGTCCACGCAGAAAGCTATGATGCTGACGGCAATCTTCTGTCGGAACGGATTGAGACAGCAGACGGCTTGATCAGGACATCTCTTATTCAGGAATATGAAGACGGTGTACTGAAAGAGAAATGGTTCTATGACTATGTCCAGGGATTCTGCGAAAACACGGAATATAAGAACGGGGAAGTCATCGAGGAGAAGTCCTGGAAGATCGATGAACACGGCAATTATGTCGAATAGAGGCTCACGCCTCTTTTTGTTTAGAAAGGTAAATGAAAAGAGTGCATTTTATACGCCATATCGTCCTATTCAGTAAACATACGCAAAAACAGTCAATATTTGCGTATGAAATGCTATGATAGGGGTATGATCGATGAACTGACGAAGGAATTCCATAAAAGAGAACACAGCGGCTTTGAAGAGCTCTTAAAGACCCTGAAGAAGAACCCGGAGACTCTTCATTTTGAACTGGAAAAAGAGTACTTCTTTCTTCTGAACCAGTCTGTCTTTCAGGAGCTGCTGCAGCTTCATGAAGACAGGAAAGACTTCGATCATGTCTTTGAGAGCTTCTCTTCCTTCGGGAAGGAGAGACTGCTGGAACGCTATCTGGTCGATGAAGTCCTTTCCACCAATGAGATCGAAGGGATCGCTTCTTCAAAGGAAGAGATATTCCGGTCACTGAGACACGAAGCAGAAGGCGATCAGCACATCGTCTCTTCGATCAACGTCTATAAGATCCTGATGGAGAGAAAAGTCTCTTCGCCAAAGGATCACAAGTCTTTAAGAAAACTCTATGATCTGCTGATCGGGAATACGCTGAAGAAGGAAGAGGAACCGGATGGGACATATTACCGGAGAGATCCTGTCTATCTCACTGACGGTCTGAAGTCTGTCCATACCGGGATCTATCCGGAAGAGAAGATCATCGCCTGTATGGAGGAGATCTTTACCCTGAATAAGAGAGAGGATCTCGACATCTTTGAGAGGATACTCCTTTCCCACTTCCTCTTTGAGACCATACATCCTTACTATGACGGAAACGGCCGTTTAGGGCGCTTCCTCATGAGCCTGTCTCTGTATGAAAAGACACATTCCTGCTCTTCCTTCCTTCTGTCTTCTTCGATACGAAAACACAAAAAGGCCTATTATAAAGCCTTTGAGAAAAGCCGGAAGGAGACAGAACAGGGCTATCTGGTCCCTTATGTCATCTCCATGGCGAAACTGCTTCATGAGGGCTTCAGGGAAGCTATAGAAGATCTGAGGACCATGAGAAGAAAAATCGAGGAGCTTCCGTATGAGTCATCTCTTTCAAAGTCGGAGAATACCGTGTGGAAGCTGATCCGGGAAGCTTCGATCCTGTCTTCCTTCGGTATCTGCAACGAAGAACTCCTGAAAGTCTCTTCCCTGAGCCTTCGAAGCATTTCCTCCGCTGTAAAGAAACTGAAGGAACTGGGAATGACAGAGGAAGAGAGGATAGGAAAGTACATCTACCGGAGGGCAGTATCCTAGATATATTCCCGGGAAATACTAAAAAGACATCGATCAGGATGTCTTTTCCTTATAAAAGGCTTCCCCCCTGTCCCAATACCAGTCCGGCGACGATGAGGAACTTGCCGAAGGCATAGGTGGACATGACATGGAAGTGTGTCTTTAATTTACAGTCCTTTTCAAAGCGGACGAAAAATAAACAGGCGTCCGATACATAGAAGAGAAGAGCTCCCAGTCCCGTGACGATGCCAGGGAAGCCTCCTAAGTACAGGGCTCTGTACCAGGCAAAACAGTTCATGATCCCGTTTACCAGAAGATAGACAAACATCAGATAGAAGAGTTTTCCCTTCAGATGCGGAGAAAGCCTCCAGAAGATGATCAGGGAAGCACTCAAGAAGAAGACGAAAAGAGCGATGAGGAACCATACCGGGATCACCTTCAGATC
>JAFOMB010000161.1 GCA_017419065.1 Erysipelotrichaceae bacterium
GAGAGAAGTGAGATATCTGTCTTTACCGGAGAGACGGGTGAGGGAAACAGCTGTCTTCGCCTTCCAGTTTGGACGGATGTCGATGTCTTCGTTGACGGTGATCTTTGTGCCAGGTTTCAGACCGTCGTTTATGCAGGCATTTTCCTTTACACTGACGACATACCAGCTGTCAAAGACATAGCCGTCCTTGATGAAGGCACATTCCGGCAGTGTATACTCGCTGTTTTTCGGTACGGTAATACTCGCCATAGAGCCGGAACCGCCATTGCCGCTGAAGGAAACCATATAGCTGTCCGCCGGGATCTCTTTCCAGTTTGCCCAGATCTCGATATCTTCTGTCACGGTGTACTTTTCGCCCGGTGCGATCTCTGCTACGACTACAGAATTCGTCGCTTTTGAGACGATAGACCAGGAACCGAACGTATAGCCTGCCGGCGCCGTGAATGCGCATTCCGGCAGTGTGATCTCTGTATTCTTTTCTACCGTCATTGCCGGCATCAGGCCGGAACCGCCGTTGTTAATAAATTCAACGGTATATGTATCAGCGACCGGTTTGAACACCGCATAGAAAGTATTATCTCCCTCGACTGTGTATTTATAGATCTCTGATGTGGAGACCGAGGCACCGCTCGCGTTGTTTCTTGCCCAGTGGTCAAAGACATATCCCTCATTTGCCTTGGCCTCCAGAGTGGCTTCTTCGAATTTATAGACCCATCTTCCCGCGTTATTAGAGAAAGAACTGTCATTGACACGCGCAGTACCGGCACCCTCCGGGTAGACTACTGCCATCTGATAAAACTCTTTCATCCTCCATCCGGCATAGAGAACGATGTTTCCGGTGACAGGACTGGAGAAGTCAAAGGAATTATCGCATTCTTTCTCCAGATACCAGTCCTGGAACGCATAATCCGGATCCGTAGGATCAGCCGGTTTGACTGCCTTGTCTCCGGCAGGGATCGACTGGCTTGCCGGTACAGTGCTGTTTCCATGACCGTTGAGATCAAAGGAAACGGTGTAGTAGATATCTCCGACAGTGACTGTACAGGTATCATAGATACCCGGATCCTGACGGGAAGCTGCTGTGATCACGGCTGTCCCTTCTCCGGTCGCATAGATCGATCCGTCATTGGTGACAGAAACTATAGATGGATCGGATGTCGTCCAGATCAGGCCGTTATCCGAAGCGTTGGATGGAGAGATGACGGCTGACAGTTTATCTGTGTCACCTTTCATCATCGTGACGGTATGCTTGTCCAAAGTGATGGAAGTCACGGAAGTCCCCACATAATAAGGGATGTAGAAAGTTGTGCAGGTCGGCGGATCATTTACCGTCTTATCGCAATCGACTTCTTTTCCGTTGGCAGTCACTTTGTATGCCGCTTTCCTTCCGAGATATGTCGACGCGAAAGCGTGGCTGCCGTCATAGGCACCCAGTTCGACTGCCAGATAATAGGTATTCCCTTCCTCGAAGTTTTCTTCCAGGGTAGAATAGGTGTTTCCGTCTTTATAGCACCACCACGCATCTTCGATCTCATAGAGTCCCTCAAATGGTGCACCGGACGGGATGACGACGTTCCCTGACGGATAGTCATCCGGAGACTGTCCGGCAGAGATACCCGGGAAGCTGATGCGTATATCATCGATTGCATCATACCAGGAGGCATAGATCGTCGTATTGGCATTGATCGCATGAGACACCCAGACGCTGTTATTCAGGGCAGGGTCATAATACCATTCGCCGAAGACCTTTGTGCCGTCCATGGAATCCAGTCCGTAATCATCAAAATCCGGAACCAGCTCCGAGAATTTCGTTCCCTTGTCAACAAAGAGAGGGCTGATCCATTCTTTCGGAGCGACACCATTAGGATCAAAGAAAAGTGCTGCGACTGAGTAGTAGTCCGGATCATAGTCATAAGATATCCCCTCCCAGATGTTGGAGATCCTGTGGCCGGAATCATCTACTGCGTATATGGTGACCGGATTGTATCCAATCGTTGTCCTCCCGTACTTCTCTCCTTCGGCACAGGCCACGAAGAGATTCACACTTGTTTCACCATCAGTCACGATCCCTTCATTACCGCCGACCGTAAAGGCATAGCGGTCCGCATTCGGAAAGGCGTCCCAGTAAAGATAGTGATCGGAGATATACACACCATCCATGTCTTCCTGCGCTTTCCAGACAGCTGTTACGGTCATATCTCCCGTAACGTCCTCTATCTTCTCGCCAGGCTGGTAGTTCCCTCCCGCTGACCAGGAATCAAAGACGTATCCATAAGGAGGATAGAATTCGCAATAAGGCAGTTTCAGTTCTCCGTGATCATTCACATAGCAAGGGACCATGGACCCCCTTCCGCCATTGCTGTCAAAGGTCACTCTGTGCTGGAGGGTCTGTCCTTCCAGATAGACACGCAGAAAGGCATCCACATGTCCTGTCGGACTCTGAGATCCCCAACTCACATGATCGGCCGGAACGCCATTGATCGTCACATTCGGAAGATGACTGACATCAAAGGAATAAGCGGAACTGTTTTCGATATTGAAACGCAGGTAGTATTCTTTCGAAGGATCGAACTGGTCTGTAGAATCGGAGTATACCGGCATATAGGATGTCTCATCGCTCGCTTTTTCAGCCACATTCGTGGATCCAAAATCGATGAATGATCCTTCACCGCTTTCATACTGTGTCGCGTTCTTCAGCGCTTCTGTTACCGGACCGATCGCTGTCCCCGGTTTCAGGATGATCTTCGATTCATCGTATACGATTGCCACATCGGTGATGAAATCCCCCGGATCAATGATCACTTTGACCTCATCGTACTTCTCCGGTACTTTTTTTGAAGCAGCGCGTACGGTCAGCTCATCGGCAGATTCTATAATGTTGACAGATACGCTCGCGCGTAAATTATGTTCACCATAAGAACTGATATAACTTTTATTGTCTACACTGCCGGTGAGGGTCCATACGAGGTCAGGATCTTCTGTTCCGTTGACTGTTACGTTGCTGAAGGTATAGGAATCCCCTCTCTTCACATAGACGACATCTTCTCCGATCGAAACAGAAGAGATATAGACAGGATAGTCTGTGACTGTGATCTGCGCTTCATCATAAACATTTGGATTGAGCTTTGAAGTTGCCCGGACAGTCAGTGTTTCCGATGTTTCATCCGGACCGATCTGAACAAGCCCCTCACGATCGACCTTTGTCGTCGGATCAGAATTGCCGGACAGAGACCAGTTCACTGTTTTCACGCTGCCGAAGACTTCCGTCGAGAAACGGAACGAAGTGTTCTTCATGACCTTCTGTGCCTTTGGCGAGACATCGATCTTGAATACAGCGTCTTCATTGCAGAGATCCACTTTGATAAACGCATTGACGTGTCCGGTCGCGCTCTGATATCCCCATTCCACATAGTCAGCCGCAGCGCCGTTGATCGTCACATTCGGAAGATGGTCGGTATCAAAGAAATAACTTTGATTCTCCTCGATATTGAAACAAAGGTAATAATCCCTGCCGGTATCCAGTCTGCTCGTATCATCGGGGTAGCAAAACTCGAACAGCCATTCTTCTCCGGGATCCTTTTTCACAAGATACGTACTGCCCAGATCGACGTGAGACATTTCATCCACTCGCCAGTCAGTCACCGTCCGAAGAGCCTGCGTCAGCTCTCCCGCAGTGAACTTCGTGGATGCTTTAAACCTTCCGGCATCATACGTGATCGCCACATTCGTGATCGTCCCCTCAGCCTTCGCCTTCTCTGTATCCGGCAGGAATACAGCTGTAAAGACCAAAAGGAGAGATAAAAGAATAGTCAAAAAGCGTTTCATAACCCATTCCTCCGGTTTTCTCTTTATGATCGATATACAGTATTCAATTAGAATAATATCCAGTGTTCACCTTTATCGTACCATAAGTCAACGATTTCTATAAGGGACACATACCAGATAGAAAAAAGACCGTTATTATTAACGGTCTTTACTTTACACGTTTATCTATGATATCGAATCCCACCGGGAAGTCTCCGACGATGGTGAGCTCTACCCCGTCCTCTGTGACTTCATCGATGTGGAAGAGACGCTGGTTGATGAGCGGCTCGTCTGTCGTCGTCTCCCAGTACTTTTCCGCATAGACTTCATCCGGATAGATCAGGAAGAGATAGTCATAGTTCTTTAAGAGTTCCAGATACTCCTCTACAGAGATATCCATGGACTGCTGTCCATCCCAGGTATCTGGACCCAGGGTATAGACATCGACATCATAACTGGAATCAAGAAGGACATAGTCCAGGACATCCTGTCTTCCCTGATCGAAGATGTACTGTTCGACGAAGAAGAAACGGCTTCCCTCTTCTGTGCTTTCCAGCATGTTTAATATCCAGCCCATGCGTTCGTTGTTGTAGCCGGTGTACTTATCGGAAGGAACGAGTTCATTCAGGTTGGCAGGCTCCACGAACAGACATGTACACAAGAGGACAGCAGCTGTCTTGAGAGTTGCCTTCTTATTCTCCTGTTCCTCTGCCATCTTCTTCATCACCAGCATGAACGCCAGGATCGTCCCGATATAGAGATAGGACTTCATATAGCGGTCATAGCTGACGAAGTATGTCCCCTGGTGTTCGTTGTAGATCGTCAAGAAGAGGAAGATCCTCGCAGCCGCATAGGCTAAGGAACCCAGGTAGTATATCAGTGATAAGGCGAATGCGGAGGCTTTATCGCGGTAGAGGAAGAACAGGATGAGGAAGAGGATGACGGAGATGAAGATCGAATAGGTGAAGAAGGAGAAGGACAGAGGCTGCAGGACTAATGGTCTATGCAGGAAGACATCCACATAGTTGAGGATGACCTGATGCTTCTCCTGAGTAGGATCTGTGAGATAGAGGAAGAAGTTCCTCACCTTCTCCGAGGAAAGCATATCCAGCGTATTGGCGGAGTTGCCCTGCAGGTAGGCATAGACAGACCAGCCTCCGTACACCAGTAACGGGATCCCGATGATGAGACCTATCGTCAGGAAGAGTTTCTTCTTATCGATCTTCTTTTTCTCCTGGGAATCCCTGATGACTAAGAAGATCAGGAAGACGATGACCATGGCCGCAAAGGCCATACCGGTCTGTTTGAGAAGCAGTAAGACGGTAATGGATAAGACAGTATTCACCAGGGTGAAGACTTCCCAGCGCTTCTGCGTATAGACCTGATAGAAGCAGTACGCACTGAATAAGCCCATCGGGACGTCGACATAGATGGTGTTGTAGATGTGAGGGTAGTCACCGTCTGTGACCGTGACGGAGATGCAGATGCCCAAGAGGAAGAAGACGAGGACATAGATGAGGGTCCGGATCCAGTCTTTCTTCTTTCTGATGTCAAAGCAGCCCAGTAAAGGCAAATATAAAGACAGGCAGAACGTCGTCAGACCCCGGTAGCAGTAGCCTTCCTGGAAGGCGCCTCCGAAGTAGCAGAACAGCAGTTCTATGATCGTCAGAAACGGCGGATAGGCCCTGTTGGCGTAGCGGGACTCTTCCGAGATGAAGGAATCCAGACGGAAGTCTTCTCTTACCTGCAGACCCCAGTTCCAGAATTCATCGGCGATGGAGAAGCCCCGGTTTCTCTGTAAGAAGAAGATGAAGAGAAACATGACCGTGAAGGCTACGAAGCCTATCGTAAAGAATCTCTGTAAGAAAGCCTTGAATCCCTCTTTGTCTTTGATATAGAGATAGAGGATCCATAAGAAAGAGATGACACACAGTATCAATGAGAAATAATACCCGTAGGAGATATGTTCAAATAAACCAAACAGGAATAGACAAAAGCCCCCTGTGATATACGCCAGAGGCATGACTTCTTCAAACTTCTTCCGGAAGATGTTTATCAGCAGGGCATCCATCAGGATGGACCATGCATAGCCGATCAATACAGACATGCATCTATTATATCAAACTATATAAAATAAAAAAGACAGCGGGTCATTCCCCCACTGCCCCTTCAGGCTCTGCTTCATCTTCCTGTTCTTTCCCGAACCTCTGATCGAAACGCGTCTTGGCTTCCTCGGCTTCCTTCCGCATCGCTTCCGCTTCGCTTCTGGCTGCCTTGGCTTCTTCTTCCAGCTGCCGGTTACGGAGTTTCTGTTCTTCCATTCTCTCCTTCTCCAGAGCTCTCTTTTCCTTCTCTCTTCTTCTGATAGCACCGGAGAGCTTCAGAGATAACGCAAAGAGGATGAGACCGACAATGATCGCCAGGATGCCGTATAAAGATCTCTTCATGACACTGCCGAACTGGGCATTGGTCAGAATAGAAGAGATATAGGAGATGAACGGTTTATTCGTAAAATAGGTAAGTGCCAGGACAATAGTTCCTCCTATTGTCAGAATGGCAGCGATGATATTCACCAGTGATCTAAGAAATTTCATAATTCAATGACCTCACAACACTATCTTACCATGATAAAAAGACATCCTATGATGTCTTTTTACTTAACGGATTCAACAAAGCTTCTCATGTCGTCGAGGGACTTGAGTCCGATCGACTGACCGGCTACTTCACCGTTCCTGAACGCGAAGACAGCCGGGATGGACATGATGCCGTATTCCTGTGCGAGATCCATTTCGTCATCGACATTGACTTTGACGAACTTGACGTCTGTCATTTCTTCCGATAACTGTTCCAGCACCGGTCCCAGCATCTTGCAGGGACCGCACCAGTCAGCGAAGAAGTCAACGACAGTGACGCCTTCCTTGATGGTCTCCAGGAATTCATCCCTGTTTACGATCTTCATAAAGTGACGATTTCTCCTTCTGCGGAGCCCTTGATACCGGCAGCATTGCCTTCATCGGTATCGATATGCATAGCCAGGGCATAGGAATCGCTGACTCTGACGACTGTATCGCCGAAGACGACAGTTCTTCCTTCTGTCTCGACTTTGACAGCGACGATCTGACCGTTTTCAACACCGTACTTTTCCGCATCGGCCTTGGTCATGTGGATGTGTCTCTTGGCGACGATAACGCCTTCTTCCAGTTCCAGTTCTCCGCACGGACCGACTAACTTGCACGGGCAGGAACCGGCTGTATCTCCGGACTCTCTTACCGGCGGAACCAAACCTAAAGCTCTCGCATCGGTGAAGGAGACCTCGATCTGGTTTCCCTTTCTCGTCGGACCCAGGACACTCATCTTGAGTTCCCCTCTCGGTCCTACGACAGTTACTTTTTCTTCACAGGCGAACTGGCCCGGCTGGGAGAGCATCTTCTTGCAGGTAAGAGTATGTCCTGCTCCGAATAATACTTCAACAGCCTCATCTGTCAGATGCAGATGTCTCGCACTGATCTCAACTAAAAACTTTTCCATTTTTCTTATCCCTTCCTTTACTCTTCAATTATATTCAAAAGGTTTCTTCCTTTCTATAAGATTGACTCTTTCTTTTAAGAAAACGCAGCCCCTGAGGGACTGCGTTATGTGTTATTCAGCCGGTGTTTCCTGCGGAACAGTATTCTGATTTTGGTTCGGATCCGGTTCCGGTTCCGGTACAGGCAGTGCCGGGATCTCCTCTGTAATTGTTTCTCCACATACAGAACATACACGGTGGCCCTGTCCAGGTATGCCTGGCTGCGGTTCTACATCCGTGATAAGATCACCCAGCTGGTGTCCCAGAGCCGGGATCTCCTCTGTCTGGGAATGAGGTTCGATGCCGTCCGAAGTATTCAGACAGGTGCGTGTTCTGGAACCCGGTGTCGTGCAGTTCGGTTCTGCCGTGATCTGCCATTCACCCCACTGGTGCTGGTGGACCTGACCGACGACGTAGATGATCAGGGTCTGGTTACCGGTGATCTCGGAACCGTTCTTCGGATTGGTTCCGGCGAAATCGCCGATATCGTCTTCTCCTTCGACACCGATAACTTCCTGGATCTCATAGCCGGCGACGTGTTCTTCCGCCCAGAGCTTGCATCCTTCAAAATCGTTACAGTCAACGACATAGGTGGACAGATCGCCCATGACGGTGATCGTCACGTTCGGGAAGTCTGCTACCAGTTCGTTCTTCGGAACGTTCTGATCGACAACGAGACCGTCCATACTCTTGTCGTAACCCGCATCGCCCGGTCTCAGATAGACGACCGATAAGCCGAGGTTGACTTCCGCTGCGGCAGCTTTGGCATCTGCCAGGGTCATGCCGATCATATTCGGAACGAGATCCGGCATCTTCGCGTGTTCCTGAGGCTCATCGAACCACTCGTGATAGTAGTAGTCACGGTAGTACGGCCAGGCGGCGAAGAAGCGGAAGCCGCTATCCTGCTCGATCTCCGAAGAGGTCACTTCCTGCATGACAAAGCGGATGTTCTCTCTGTTTTCCGCGATGGAACCCTTGAAGAGTTTATAGATCCAGAGCTTCAGCTTCATGGAGTAGTTGAAGATCCAGGATGGATAACCTGTCACTCTGGCACCGCGGATATCGATGATGTTCGATAAGCGCAGACCGGTGTAGTTCTTGGTGTTGATGATGTAGTTGAAGATATTGGTCATCTGGCTTAAGGAGAGGTTGGTGGAGAAGTTGTTTCCCGCAGCCTCTAAAGCCTTTAAGGCGACGTTGATATCCTTGGATTCGATCATCTTATCGGCGATGGCCTTGATGACTTCCTGCTGATGCTGCTGACGGTCGAAGTCGCCGTTCGGCATCTGGTGTCTTTCTCTCGCAAAGGCCAGTGCCTGTTCGCCATTGACCGGGTTCGTACCGGCCGGGACATAGACATTCATATGTCCTCTTTCAGCAGACGGTGTCTGTCCGACGAAGGCGACCGGTGAAGTGATGACGATACCGCCGACCGCATCGACGATGTCGACGACACCCTGGAAGTTGACTTCCATGTAGAAGTCGATATCGACATTCATCAGGTTTTCGACTGTCTCAATGAGGCAGGCTCTGGAAGTGCCTCTGGCCGCATTGATCTTTTCGGTGGCACCGCCCCAGCAGCTGATCGGGACATAGGAGTCTCTGGCGATAGATGTCAGGGTGACAGACATCATCTTCGGGTTGACAGAAGCGATGATGATCGAGTCTGCCAGACCGTAGGAGTTGTCTGCTGTCTCCGGCGCGAAGCCGATGAGAAGGATATTGAACGGTTCGGTAGAGAGGTCGAGATTGGACTTGGCATTCTGTCCGGTCAGGACTTTCTCTTCGAACGTGTAGAACTCGTTGAGTTTATCCAGATACTGGCTGTAGTCGGAATCCTCTTCGCTGTTGAACTTCTGACGGTAGGAAGCCGGGAAGACAGCAGCGTCAATGGTCTCTTCGACCAGTCCCAGTAAGAGGTTGTCCATCGTGTTGAATGGGATGAAGGTCACTTCCGTGCCTTCCGCCGTGATCTTCTCCTGGGCGATGGTACTCGTACCGACCGTCGTCTCATTCAGGATACCGACTTTCTTGCCTTCGAGATCCTTGAGATCCTTGATGGCTGTATCATACGTGGCGATGACGCCGTTGATGGTCTCATACTGGTCTTCGCCTTCATTGTCGATGAGGTTATCGACATTCTTGTTGATCTGGTGGACATAGTAGGTCCCGACAGAAGAGATAGCGACCATGATCACCGAAAGGACGAGGACGATGGCCTTTAAAGGATTATCTCTGTGGTTGAATCCCACAAAGAAGATGATATCGATGATGAGCAGGATCGTCACAGCCAGTCCGACAGCGGACATGAACAGTTTCATTCCCAGGTTGTAGTAGCGGTAGGAGAGGAAGACCAGAACTCCCAGCATCACATGCGCTGCGACCAGCAGGGCAATGGTGATAATCCCGAAGGCCATTGAGCCTTTATTGTTCGATGCGTGTTTCATGATCAGTACCCCTCATAGGCCTGGGCGACCTCATAGCGTCCGGTGCCTTCGTTCTTGATGACGTAGATATCATGATCCTTCCAGATATTCGAAGTGTCATAGCCGCCTTCTTTTTCAGCGAATTCGATATGGACTTTGACGAACCAGACCGGATAGGAAGTGCCGTCGATCTCCATCGGTTCGCCCTTCGTGACATTCAGGGCTTCTACAGAGGAGACTTCCGGGAGCTTCTCCTGGCCGTATTCATCC